>CALRHO010000014.1 GCA_943359405.1 Candidatus Nomurabacteria bacterium | reverse complement strand
TTGTTTGACTCTGGTCTCGGTGGGCTTACGATACTGCGGGCTGTGGTAAAGCAATTGCCCCAGTATGACTATGTCTACTATGGGGACACAGCCAACTTGCCGTATGGTGATAAGAGCGAGGCGGAAATCTACGCATTGTCAGTGGCGGCGATGGATTACCTCTTTGGGGAGGGGTGCGCGCTCATTATTGTTGCTTGTAACACTGCGTCGGCCGAGACACTGCGAAAACTACAGGACGAATACCTACCGAAGCACTACCCCGAGCGACGTATTTTGGGCGTGATTATTCCCACAGTGGAAACGCTGATTACTGATGGGGTGGAGGCAGCCCTCCTTCTGGCTACCAAGCGGACGGTAGAGTCACAGAAGTATGAACGGGAACTACAAAAACGTGCGAGCGTACTGTCACTCCACAGTGTTGCAGCACCGGAACTCGTACCTCTCATAGAGGCAGGGAAGGGGGAGGAGGCGGTGCGGGCAGCTATTGCGCGGATAGACGAGCAGACAGCGCAGCGGCCTGCCATTACCGCCGTGGTGCTAGGTTGTACCCACTATACCGAACTAACTGCCGGGCTACGGACGCACTGTGGCGAGCGACTTCGCTTTTACTCCCAAGATGAAATTATTCCACAAAAGTTAGAGGCGTATGTGGCAGCTCATCCCGAACTGGCGACGGTGGTTGCGGGTGGGGAGGGGCTAGTGCTAGGTGGGCGACGAAGCATTCATCTCACGGCCCATCGACCTGACTATGATCGGGTAATTGCGCAACTGCTTGGTGGTGTATTCGTGAGTGAGGACTAAACAGGGAAGCCGCCGGCTAGGGGCCGGCGGCGGGACGAGGGCGTTACCTCGTTCGTGTGCTGATCCTCAGCTGAGGTTCTTGGCGTTCTTCTTGCGTTCCCTCCTCCGCGCCAGTTGCTTGGCCTTCTGCTTGCCAGAATTCGGCCGCTTGTGGCGGTTTTGGTTCTTGCCCTTGGCCATGTACAACCCCCTCCTTTGGGGCTAGATAACTATACACGGACTAAAATAAACTTCAAATTTTAAAGCCTAGACGCCGTGGCCTTACTTCTTAAGCGGGTGGAATTCGCGGTGGGTGGTTTCGGCGTAGCGGTCGGAGGCGTGTACATACCGCGTGGTGGTCTCTAGTGACTCGTGACCGAGGAGGACTTGGATGGCGGCAGGGTTTGCGCCTTGCTCAGCCAGATACGTAGCAAAGCCATGACGGAGGCTGTGGGCACTCGTTTTGATACTCATGCCCAGGTATTCGCGGTACCACTTAATTTTCATTTGTACGTAGTTGGGGGAGATATGCTTTTTTTTATTTGCAGCATTGAGGCCGCGCTCAGCCACAAAGATAAAAGGGTTCTCATCGTTTCTTAGTTTGAGGTACTCACGGATATGACCCTCGGCGCGTGGCGTGAGGTAGATAAAGCGACGCTTGCGACCCTTACCTTCAACAAAGATTTTACCGGTGTGATCAAGCTGGTTGCGACGCAAGGAGATGAGCTCGGAGATACGCATGCCACTCGCAAACAAGGTCTCGAGCATGGCACGATTACGTAACTTCACAAACTGATCCTGCTCGATAGTAGCGGGACACTCGATGAGTTTGATCATCTCCTCAAATTCGGCAATCTGACTATGCTGCTTACCCATACGGAGGAGTTTGATAGAGGTGGGTGGTACGGGGACTGTCTCGTCCATGTCAATGAGGAAGTTGAGGTAGCGACGCAGGGAGGTGAGGTGACGGTTAATCGAACCACTCTTTAGTTTGACCTCAGACTCCTGACCCCCCGAGGTCTTACGGGTGGGGGAGTTGAGGTAGGCCTTGTACTGCTCAATAGTCTTTTTGGTGATTTTGGAGAATTCAAGGCCGCGGAGTTCGTTCTGTAAAAATTGGGCAAACGTATCGAGATCGCGCTCATAGTTGTAGAGCGTCTCGTGCGAATAATTGTTCGCTTGGATATGGAGTAGAAAATCGTCGATCAGGGGTAAGTGGTTCATAGGGGTAAGGGAATAGGGCTATATACCTGTTGTAGTAACTGAGTATAATAACTCTAATACTCAGTATTATATCAAAATAAAGGCCTCCCTGCTTCGTTTGTCCACACGTTACGTGATGATACGGATTTGTTGGTAACGTGCGAACGACGTTTTATTATGGTCGCTCATAAACTAGGCTGTCTCCCGGTGCTGCGCTGTTTGTACATCTCTACGTTAGTCATATTGTACAAACCTGCGCACGTCATTGTGGCGGTCTGTGATATTCGCATGTCCTTTTGCCCGTCTCTCTTCTCATCAGTTCTCGTTGTCGCTTTTCGCGTACCTACCACCTGCGAGATGTGTGACTCCTACTCACCCCACCTATGAGAAAACTGGTTTTGGTTTGTGCTGATAGCCTCGCTCGGCTAGGCTCAGCTACAAAACCAAAACTGCCTGCGTGTGCTTGCGGGGGCACTCCGCGGCTAGTACAACAAGCGTCGATGATACTAGTAGAAAATTTTCATGACTGAGTGGTATACTTTCAGTAAGTCATGTTCCTTTGTTCCTGAAATGAAAGGATGTAGCCTATGATCACCGTGTCTTCCCGGGCGCGGCAAGTGCCGACTATCGCCCTCTTTGATCTCGGTTTTAATGATCGGATGATACCCCAACCAGCTCGTGATCACCTCGAACTGATGCTGAGCGAGGCGCATGCTACAGCGCCTCTGACGCCAGTCGCACGGTCGCTCACTGGTGAGGCCGCTACGGTGCCATCGCTTTGCGAGGTGGTACGCGACGGTACGCTACCGCAGCTTGTACAGGCGCTGGAGAATCGCTTCGGTGTGGCGCTACGGTTTTCGATTGCACGAAATCAGTATTTCTCCCGGAGCATTGGTGGCGGCTTCGTCTGGGTACCCTCTGACGATTCGTTACCGGCGCTAACACTGTTTTACAGCTGGCAGCTTTATGGTCTCGATCCACTCCACCGTGAGCGGTCTGAGCCGGGGCTCAGCATTTTGTCTTAAATACACCATGTATCCATTGCCGCGGCTGAGAGTCCCTCACGCCGCGGCAATTATGTTTTTGATAGATGTAAAGAACGAGTTATTCAGCGTTATTACCGTAGTCACCTACCTCACTATGTACGCTGCTGAGTACTTCTTTGATTGCTCCCCTGCTCTGTTCGATTGGCCTATCGATACCTTTATAGGGGTTGATTGGCCCCTTGATGGTTAACCGTTCTCCGCTGCTTAGAGCGCTAGAGGGCTGGTAGATAGAGCATTGGGTCGAGGTAAGCTTCGGTGGCGGCCACGGGTGTCGTGGCGGGACCGCAGGCAGTAACGGTTTTGATTTCGTTAAATTGACGCACGGTCACGCCCTCCTTGGCATAGAGGGTAAAGTGAAGATGAGGTCCGGTAGAAAAGCCCGTGTTGCCGGTGTAGCCAATTATTTCGCCCGTGGCTACACGCTGTCCCGGAGTGACACTAATGGTGTCTTGGTGCGCATAGAGTGTCGAGAGACCATTGGCGTGGTCAATCAGTGTCCACTTACCCCACGAGTAACATCCCGGTACGGCGTCAGTGTTACCGGTCGCTCGAACGGTGCCGGCCAGCGGCGCGTAGATGGGAGTACCTCGAGGTGCACCAAAATCAACACCTGGATGATAGGCACGTCCGCCGTAGATGCCGGGGTTCCGACGAGCAAATTCAGAGCCACCGAAATACTGGGTGATAATAATATTTTTGAGTGGCCAGTCAAAAACTTTTGTACCAGGTGTTGGAATCGTATTGGGGTCTAAAATAAATTGTAGTTTGGCTTCGAAGTCACGTAGTTCCTTTACAATTTGCTCACGTGCCTCGCGTCGTTCCGAGAGCAGGAGCTGGTAGTTTGCTTCCTCGTTTTTGGTGACCTCGAGCAGTTTCGCGCGCTCGGCCTTATTATTGGCGAGGACAGAGGTTTGGTCTGTATACTGATTTTTGAGTGACACGAGGTTGTTGCGCTTTTCGGTCGAGCGTGAGCGCTGGTCTTCAAGGAGGCGCTTGAAGCTATCGAGCTCGGTGACTTTATCCGACATGCTGCTCGCAATTGCTTCGTGTGTCTCAAAACTACTCCAAAATTCAGACAAACGTGACGAGCGCAAAAGCAGCTCGACAAGCGAGTCATCGCCGGCTTGATACAGGGAACGGATGGTCTCACTAATCGCCGAGGTGGTACGCTCGATATCACCTTGGGTGCGGTCTATTTCGAGGATGAGTTTATTAATTTCCAGGTCAGTAGAGCTGATCAGGGTTTCGGTTTTGCGAATCTCGGCAGTTACCTTTTTGCGCTCCAGTTCGAGTTGGTTGATGGCTTTTTGGAGTGTTTGTTTTTCAGCTCCGACAGCTTTGAGGTCTTCGGTGTATTTAGCAATCTCACGCTCAATTTCAATGAGGCGACTGCTTCGGTCTTGGATCTGTCCCTGCAGGCGTTCAATCTCAGACCCCTGTGCGAGACCAAGGTGTGGCGACCACGACCAAAACGGTATGATGGTAAGTCCAATGAAAAAGGCTACGAAACTACGTCGTGGCATTACTGCCTATTTTAGCACAAGCAGTAGCGAGGCGGTCGAGGGTAGCCGCCTTCCCGATGGTGACCATGAGGGTAAACGGGTCTGGAGACTGGGCTCGGCCTGAGAGTGCAACGCGTAGCGGCCAGAGAACTTCCCCCTTCCCTACTTCTTCGGCATACGGCATAACGATGGCCTTGAGTTCTTCATTGCCCCATACGGTTGCCTGTGTCAGCAATTGGACGAGCCGTTCGAGTCGCGGCAAAGCGGCGGCTACGTCAGGGTCTTTCTTCCACAGGAGGAGTGCTGTGTCGTAGGTGGGCTGCGTTACGGCAAAGTCGTATTCCCCATCCATGAGAGCGGTATCGAATTCGGAGCGAACTGAAATCCGCTCGCGAATAGTAGGGACGAGGCTTGGGAGGGTATCGGCGTGGGCGACTGAAAGGAGTGGATGATCTACGGTGCTTTCGAGTAGGTAGGAAAGAAAATCGTTGTCGGAGAGTCTAGAGAGGTGCTGCTTATTGAGCCAAAGCAATTTATCGTCATTAACAACCGCCCCAGCCCGTTGAATACGGTGAATATCAAACGCAGCAACGAGTTCTTCCCGGGTGAAGAACTCTTGGTCAGTACCTGGGTTCCAGCCAGTCATGGCAAGGAAATTTACCATGGCATCCGGGAGGTACCCTTCCGTACGGTAGTCGAGGATATCTTTAGCGCCGTCACGCTTGCCTAATTTTTTGGTACGGTCATCACGGAGAATGGGTGGTAGTGAGACGAAGATGGGATACGGGATGCCGAGAGCATCGTAAATAGAAAGGAACTTTGGCGTGCTCGCAATAAATTCGTCAGCACGCATGATGTGCGTCACGCCCATCTCATGGTCATCGACGATGTGGGCAAAGTTATAGGTTGGGTAGCCGTCGGCCTTGATTAGTACGACGTCGTCGAGGGCCTCAGGACCGGCGGTAAGCTCGCCGCGGACGGCGTCCTGCCAGGTGTAGCGCTTAATCTCGGGTACCTTAAGGCGCAGGGGGCGTGTGCCATCCCAGGCAGAAAAGGTCGCGGGGCGATGGTCGCGGAAAAGAAATGGACGCTTCTCGGCTGCTGCGGCCGCACGAAACCCTTCCACCTCCTCGGGGGTGTACGGATCGGGATACGCGAGACCTTTCTCGATCAGTGTCTGTGCGTAGCGTTGGTAGATCGGGAGGCGCTCAGACTGGATAGCGCTTCCCCATGGTCCAGGCTTGTCTGGTCCAAAGTCATAGGTAAGACCAAGCCACTCAAGGGAGGCTTTGATGTGGTCGATTGACCCTAGCACCTCACGTTCCTTGTCGGTGTCTTCGATACGGAGAATAAAGATTCCCCCAGTGCGTTTGGCGTACAGGTAAGCAAAGAGGGCGGTACGGACACCGCCAATGTGCATAAAACCCGTTGGAGACGGGGCAAACCGAGTAACGGCTGGGAGATTATTAGGAGTCATGTTCGACACCAATGGCGGTCACGAGGTCGGCTACCTTGGCGGCAGCGTCGGGCATGGCGAAGGCTTTAGCAGCTTGGGCCATGCGCTCGTACCGGGCTTGGTCGCCCATGATAGCGTTGATTTCAGACGTAAGCAAATGGTCAGTGAGGTTCTCTTGCTCAAGGACCGAGGCAGCACCGGTACGTGCGTAGGCGTAGGCATTGGTGCGCTGATCACGGCTTACGGTCTCCGGAATTGGGATAAGGACAGCGGGTTTACCGTAGTAGGCAAGCTCGTGAATTGAGGAACTACCGGATCGGCTTACCGCGAGACTGGTAGCAGCAAGGAGGGCGGCCATCGCTTCCCCGGGGACCTGAGGCTGTAGGTAATAGCGAGCAAGTAGGGTCTGATCGGTAATGAGTGCCTTCACCGTTATGCGAATGTCTTCAAAGTGGGGCGCTCCACAGAGATGGAAGACACGGTACTGTTGGAGGAGTGTCGGGAGGGCACGTAGCGTAATATTGTTGATGTATTCTGCACCTAGTGAACCGCCAGTGATCAGCAGGAGTGGTAGATCGTTAGGGAGGCCAAGGAACGCAAACGGGTCGCTCGGTGGCGTTCGGAGCGCTTGACGCAAAGGAATGCCGATGAGGGCGGTCTTGCTCGTATCGAAATATCGTGCTGCCTCTGGGTACGAGATTGCAATTGCCCGGGCAAATGATTTGGATAATAGGTTGGCGCGACCAGCAATCGCATCTGATTCATGGATGACCACAGGAATGCGTAAAAACCGAGCGGCTAGGAGTACCGGAACACTGGTAAAGCTTCCTTTGCTAAAAATCACATCTGGGTAGATGACGTAGAGTTTGATAACAGCAACCAACAATCCCGCCATGACTTTAAAGGGATCAATGAAGTTTTGGAGTGAGAAGTAGCGTCGCTGCTTTCCGGCTGGACAAGCTACAAAGTGGATATGGAGTCGGTCGAGCTCTGACTGACTATAGGGCTCTGGACCAATGTAGTAGAGCTGTGCCGTGTGGTCGGTACGAGCACGCAAAGCCTCCGCCACCGCGATGAGTGGGTAAAAATGCCCACCCGAGCCACCACCGACAAACATGATGCGCATAGACGTCCGTAGTGTATCACGTACTTGACCGCGTAACGCGATACTTCGACACATTTAGTACGATACCGAGCGCACACAGTAAGGTAAAGAGGGCGGTACCACCATGACTGACAAACGGCAACGGTAGACCAGACACTGGTGCGAGACCAATCATTGCGGCAACATTAAGAAAAGCCTGGAGCGCGATGACAGTCATAAGTCCGACCACGAGTAACGTGCCAAATAGATCGGCAGCATGGGTGGCAATTTTTAGTCCCCGGAATACAAATCCGGTAATCAGGAGCACCAAAATGGTGGCACCAACAAATCCAAATTCTTCAGCAAAGACAGCAAATACTGAGTCACCGATTGGTTCCGGTAAATACTCGAACTTTTGAATGCTTTGGCCGTACCCTCTGCCCCACAGACCGCCGCTCCCAACTGCTATCAGTGACTGGTCAATTTGGTAGCCACTCCCGAGACGGTCCTCCTCGTAGGTAAAGAGTGTCATGAAGCGGTCCATCACATAGGGGCGCATAAAGGCAACTACGGTAAGAAGGAGGATGGCGGCGGTGGCTAATATGGCCACATCGCGCCAGCGAGCGCCCGCAACAATGAACATGGCAGCACCCGCAGCCGCAGTGATAAGGAAGGTATCGGTATCGGGTTGTAAGAGTAGGACAATACCGGTAACGCCAGTCATGGCGACAAATGGCAAGATGCCATAGCGCCAGGATTCAACGTGTCGGTGGGTACCCGATAGCCAGGTCGCAACGTAAATGATATAGCCAATTTTGAGGAGTTCTGCTGGTTGTACGGTGGTGAAGCGAAAGTCTAGCCAGCGCGTAGCACCACCATGGGTCATACCGAGTCCTGGAATAAAGACGGCGAGGGTGAGTAAGATGGTGGCTCCAAAGATGTAAAATGCAAACTGACGCCAGGTACGGTAGTAGATATTGCTCATAATAAAGAGCCCAAGGCTGCCACCGATGACGCCAAAGAGAAACTGACTCATGGCTACAGAGGTGTAACTCGCGCCACTGCGCGCAAGGAGCCCGAGCGAGGCGGACGAGAAAATCAAAAAACCACCAAGAACTAATAGAACAGTTAGTCCAACAAGGACAAGGTCAGGTGATTTGGGGGTGGTAGGATTGCTCATAACAACACTGACACTATGACACCAAGGAGTGCACACACCATGCTGATTAGCCAGTAGCGCATGGTGACTTTGTGGGATGGCCAGCCGATTGCTTCAAAGTGGTGATGCAGTGGGGCAATGCGAAAAAATTTTCGTCCCGTTAGTTTTCGCATGGTCATTTGCATGACGTTTGAGGCGACGGTAGCAATCAGTGGTAAGCCCACGATGGCAAAAAGTGAGATACCGTACCCGTCCCCTAGGGTGTCGGTCATAAAGACAACAACCGCCAGGGTGAGTGTAAGCGCCATTGAGCCAGTTTCGGTCATCCAGAATCGAGCTGGTGGAATGTTAAACCACAAGAAAGCCATGGTGGCACCAGCAAGCATTGCACAAAAGGCGGCCAGATCGTACTGTTGCCCTAAGAACGCGATGGCAGCATACGCGGTAAAGATTGATGAGAAGACACCTCCGGAAAGACCATCGATACCATCGATCACGCCGCTGGCGTAGAGCGCAAATGACATCAACATGAAAAACGGAATGATTAAGACTCCAAGCTCCCCTACCCCACCCCCAGGCAGATTGACACCTGTGACTCCAAGTTTGTCATAGAACCACCAGCCGATAAGTCCTGAGAGTAAGGCAATAAAAATCAGTCGAACCGAGAGTCGCAGACCGGATCCGTCGTGGGTAACATCATAGAAGTCGTTCAGGAAGCCAACGAAGGCGCCGAGGAAAAATACGGCTAGAGGTATCCACGTTTGTGATCGGCTCAGGAAATACAGTGTATCCCACACGCCGCCTGAGAATAGTGTCGTGAGGACAGTGAGGGCGCCAATAGTGAGGATGACTGCTGCCACGATGACGAGGCCGCCCATGCGCGGTGTCCGCACCTCCCCATCACCCTTGAGACGATTAAACTCCTCAGCAGTGCTGCCGTAGAGTGTTGTTTTACCACCCCGTTTCTTCCAAACCTTGAGTGTATAGAGGTAGTGTGCAATCAGTGGAGTGATGGCAATACCGGCTGTGAAGGCAAGCAGTGCAGGAATCAGGGTCTTGATGAGGGCGGTTTCCATAGTGATGCATTAGTTAATCAATACTGCCAGTACGGACCGCTTCGATGAGCGCAGCTACGTCGGCAAAGCGGCCTTGGCGTGATGAGGAGAGCACGGTGACGATTACGGGCCGATTATAGCCAGCATCAAAAGCTATCGTTAAATTTCCCCCCGCGAGGTCAGTATAACCAGTTTTTGAGCCAAGGAGATTAGGAATTTCGTGAACGAGCGGATTAGTGTTGTTAGCATCATGGAAATCACCCTCTGCATTGTAGACGCGAATGACGTCCTTGGTGGTGCTTTTCAGTAGGTCGGGGTAGGTAGAAACTAAAAATGCCATGAGTTGTGAGACATCACGAGCACTACCCACAGCTCCCGGTTCGTTTGCGCTCAAATCCAATCCGGTGGTATTTCTAAATTGTAGGGTCTGAAGACCAAGTTCTTCGGCGCGCACATTCATAGCGGCAACAAACTGGGCGGTCGCATCAGTGGGTCCAAGTACGCTGCCAACCGCATTAGCAAGGGCGTACGCGGCGTCATTTGCAGAGTTGATGAGAGCAAGATCAACGAGTTGCGCTTGGGTAAAACGTTCACCAGGACGGAGTCCGCTCGCACTCTCTTGCGCTGCTGCCTTACCAGGAATGGTGACCGTTGTGTTCTCTGCGACCAATTCATAAGCCACCAGTGCGGTCATTAGTTTTGTTACAGACGCGAGGGGTAAGACCCGATCGGCATTTTTTTCAAAGAGTACTTGCTCCCCTACCACATCCCACACCAGAGCAGCGTCAGCTATCAGCGGAACATCGCTCGCTATGGCATATGGCATAGCGTCGAGTTCGGAAAGGGCAACGACGGTGCTGGCAGCATCGGTGGTACTTTCTGGTTCATCGCTACGCAGGGAGGTGACAAATTGAGACACGCTTCCGCCTGCGGCAGCAAAGAGGAACAAGAGGAATCCTGCTAGTAGGGTGAGTTGTGTACCGACTGGAAAGCGACGCTCGGTTGATGGCGTGGCGGTTGCTTGTTCGGGGGTGGTAATTGGTTCGTCGTTCATGTGGTTGGTTCAACGGTGACTTCAAACCGTTCCAGTGCAGTTAGGTACATGCTGAAGTTTGGTAGTTCATGCTTATGGGTGATACCGAGGTGAGCGTAGAGTGCAGGGGTGGCAGAAAATAAGTGTGCACCTCCAGGACCAGGTTTGCGATCAATAAGTCCGCGCATCATAAGGGCACGGAGTGAGAACGAAGAATTCACCCCACGAATGCGATCGATCTCGGCTCGCGAGACGGGCTCACGGTACAGAATGATAGCTAACGTCTCGATTCCAGCCTTACCAATATCGGCTTTGAGTTCGTCACGACGGAG
This sequence comes from Candidatus Nomurabacteria bacterium, assembly GCA_943359405.1. Lineage (GTDB taxonomy): Bacteria > Patescibacteriota > Minisyncoccia > Phycocordibacterales > UBA918 > OLB19. The sequence continues at coordinate 4,072 of CALRHO010000014.1, read as the reverse complement.
GGTTTCGATAAACGGTGCTAATTCAGGTGCGGTCATGAGGGCAAAACTGTCACCAGTTTCAACTAATCTGGTAGCACCTGTCTGTAGTCGCTCGCGCAAAAGTACTATCGCGGCATCAAACTGCTCGGTACTTAGTCCGAGTAGGTCCATCATCTGGGCGCGCTTTTGCGGGGTCGACTTATAGAAAAGAAGACCCTCGATTGCGACATCGGGTGGCATAACGAAATAGTACCACAATAGCAGGCTGAAAGCCTTTGGCGCCTGTGCCTAGTTAGTAGTAGCGGGGGGTCGTGGTAGTTTCGCGCTCAATTTCAATGTCAGCAAAGCGCTCTGCCTGGGTCACGAGTAGCCCACCCTGCTTAAAGAGCTCAAGAATAGCCAGAAAACCAACAATCAACGTCTTGCGTTCGACTTCCCCTGCCACCAGGGCGGAAAAACGGGTTTTGAGCTTGTCCTCTATTTCGCGGTTGACCCGCACAATCATCTCCTCAAGGCTGATGGTCGGTCGTACGTGTGCCACTGGTTTTACTTCGGTCCTGGGCAAGTTGGTAAGGATTTCTTGCATGGCGGTGACGAGTCTTGGTACCGACACCTCACGGGTTGGTGCAAAGAGCGGGTCACGTGGTGGCACGAATACTGGCTCGTAGAGTGACATGGTGCCAAACCGTACGAGCAACTCCTTTGCGATGTCACGAAATACCTGATACCGACGGAGGCGTTCCTCTAGGTCTTCAATCACCGCTTCCTCCTCACCGCTGAGTTCTAAGACCGGCAGCAGTGATTTTGACTTAATGAGGAGAAGCGTCGCTGCCAGGGTAATGAACAGTGCGGTGTTTGGGAGTGAACGCTCCTGCATCTTTGCTACACACGCCAGGTACTCATCAGTTACTGCCGAGAGACTAACATCGTTGATGAGGAGTTTACGTCGTTCGACGAGTTCGATAAGGAGTTCTAGGGGTCCTTCAAATACCTCAGTTTTGATGGCAAAGTCTAATTGTGGTCGCGACGGTGGCATGAGAAAAGTATACCACCACCAGGACCTTGTCCTGGTGGTGGTAGTAACTGCGTTTGATTGATGATCTAGATTGCTGAGGTCCCGGCGTCCTGCTTAGCCGTTTCTTCTTTCGGAAGTGTTGCCTTACACGTCTTGGTGGCTATTTCTCGGTAGGTTTTCCACGCCGTTTCCCGATCACTATTGAGTTTCTTGCGTGCCTCACTATTGGCTTTTTTCCAAGTATTCCAGACGGTACGGTAGGTGTTGCTGTTTGAAACTTCGGTACCAGACCAGACTGATGCAAATGCTGTTACGCGCTGGTCGAGTGCCGCCAAGACACTGTTGGTGTAGGCAGAGAAGGCGTTTTTGATGCTGGTCTCTCGAGTATTTACGGCATCTTGCATGCAAGAACGGTCAACAACTGGACGCGATGTCGATGCTTTGGTCAAACTTCCCGTGCCCTTTTTCGTCATCATGATTTTTGCGTTCGGCTCAGCTGCCTGTGCGGGGCTCGTGGTGAGGAAAAACGCTGACAATGCCACGCAGGCACTCCCTACAACTGCTAGTATCAAATTTTGTGTTGTGGTCATAACATTTTTTACAGCCTCTTAATAAAGAATCTTAAGGTATTATACAAGATGTATGATACCTGACTATTCCCAAACACGATTTCTAGGGGATTAGTAGCTTTCAACAAAGTGCACCAACAGCCTCGCCGGTTCACCGGTAGCGCCTTTAGCGAGCTTGTCGGCCCCTACTGATTCCATTCGCGGAGCAATATCAAGGTGGGCCCAGGGCACGTCCTTTGGGGCAAAGTGAGCCAAGAAAATACCGCCCTCAATGCAGCCGCCCCACTTGGAAAAGCTTTGCGTGATATTTGCAATGTCTGCACGGTTACTTTTTAAGTTCTGCTTGTACTCATCCCAAAGTGGCAGTGGCCAGGTGTAGTCGCCACTCTGTTCACCAAGTTTGGTAAGGATCGTCTGTAGTGTCAGGTCGGTAGTCATGACCGCACTCGCATATTCACCAAGTGCCACCAGTGCGGCGCCGGTGAGGGTGGCAACATCAATGATGGCGCGAGGTTGGTAGCGTGCACTGTACGTGAGGGCGTCGGCCAGTACGAGGCGACCCTCCGCATCGGTATGAAGGACCTCAATGGTCGTGCCATTCATGGCGGTAATGATGTCGCCAGCTCGCATGGAGTCATCACTGATAGCGTTTTCTGCCGTCGGTACGAGCACTACTACGTTTTTTTTAAGCCCGAGAGCTGCCATCGCACCAAGGGCACCAATAACGGCTGCACCACCAGCCATATCGAGGTGCATGTGGTGCATTGAGCCAGTTGGCTTTACATTGAGTCCGCCACTATCGAAGGTGATTCCTTTACCAATGAGTACAATCGGGCGCTTTTCCTCGGGAATGTGCTTACCGCTTGGCTTGCCGGCTCCCCAGTACTCAGCAATGATGAGTCTTGTTTCGCTTTTGGTGCCCTGCCCGACGGCTAGGAGAGCTCCCATTTTGAGTTTGCGCAGCTCCTTTTCACCGAGCACGCTCACGGTCACATTTTTGAGTTTGAGTAACTTCTTGGTTTCGTTTCCTAGATCGGTTGGCGATAGGTCGTTGCCAGGAGTGTTCGCTAAGTCACGGGCAGCATTCATATAGGTGGCTACGGTGGAACCTCGAGTGAGTGCTGCCTTTGCCTCACGGTCGGTAACTCCGCACAGGATAAATTCTTTCAAGTCTTTTTTTTCGCGCTTCTGTTTTTTTGTCTTGTAGCGGGTGTACTCATAGTCTGCGAGTAGGACATTTTCGGCAATAGTTGCGTAGTACCAGCCCGTCACTTGGTCGGCGAGTTTGGGAAACCGTGATTGAGGTAATTCGATTGCGATCCGTTCAATCTGATGACTTTTAGTGGCTTGGATGAGGCCACGCAGGATAATGCGGAAACGTCGCATCGTTACCTCCTCAAACTTCCCTACCCCATAGTAGAATTCGGTTACTCCGGCAGCGGTTTCTACCAACCGGTGGGTTGAACTTTCGGTAAGGACAACGCGGACAAGCCCGGGTTGGGCGTCAGATAATGGCGTGTGGGTAGTGGTAAGGGTAAGCATATGCGGGCCACTATAGCATAATTCGTTTACGAGCCTGTCCAGAATGCCGTGCGGGCTTTGCAGTGAGGATGAGAGAATACGGTAACTTGACGATTGTAGTTTGGTTTTGTAGTTTACTTACGAAGGAGGAATGCACTATGAACGCCATTGTGCTCCAGCTTCCCTATGAGGGAATGTCGTTCTATCGTGATGTTTCTGGTGGTGTCGTGCGAGAAGATCAGATTAAACGTGTTCATCGTTATGAGGGTCAGGTCGTCGTTGAGCTGGTGGGTGTGGAAGGGTACTTTGGCTGGATTTACTGGGCGGGGCGTCAGTCTGATCTGAAAGCTGCCTTTGAGCTTGGTGACCTGGTTGTTGACTAATAAAGCCGCCAACGGGAAGTCGCCCACTGGCGGCTTTCTGCAGGCAAAACACCACCTGGACCGTTGGTCCAGGTGGTGTTTTTGCGTCGGGCCAGCTACCTACTGCTTCTCTTTACGAACTTGGATACCAAGTTCGATGAGTTGCTCGGGTGTAAGCGGCTTCGGTGCCTGCATGACTGCTGTCTGCCCCTTACGAGTCATTGGGAAGGCCTGCACCTCGCGGAGGTAGCTCTCACCGGAGAGGTTCATAACGTTGCGTTCGACCCCGAGGGCAATACCGCCATGTGGTGGAGTGCCATAGGTAAAGGCCTCAAGCATGTGACCGATTTTTTCTTCAATCTCTTCATCGGTATTCCCCATTATCTGGTAGACCGCCTTGAGCAACTCTGGCTTGTGCGCTCGGATACTGCCGCCACCGGCCTCGAAACCATTACAGACAAGGTCGTACTGCGTGGTGAGAATGTCACCGATGTTTTCGCCCTTAAGGAGCATTTCAATATGCTCAGGCTTGGGCATCGAGAAGGGGTTGTGCGTGAATGTCCAACGGCCATTATCGTCTTTCTCGAAGAAGGGAAAGTCAATGACCCAGGCATACGCGAGAATAC
>CALRHO010000013.1 GCA_943359405.1 Candidatus Nomurabacteria bacterium | reverse complement strand
GTTGCCAATGACATTTGAAGGGAATGACTGGAGCGCAATCTTGAGGTCACGCACGTTACCGTTATAGAAACGACGTGCCGCTTGAATCTTATTCTCGGTATCGGTGAGCTCATTCTGGAGGCCCAGAAAGTTCTGGTTAGCTTTGAGGTCGGGGTAGGCTTCGGCTACTGCCAAGAGTTTGCCAAGCGAAGCCCCCAGTGCTGACTCTGCACCAGCCATCGCCATAATCTGTTCGGGTGTAATGCCGGTTGGATCGACGTGTACCTGGGTTGCCTTAGCGCGAGCCTCTGTCACCTCCTCGAAGACAGCACGTTCGTGAGCCGCATATCCCTTTACCGTCTCGATAAGGTTAGGAATCAGATCATAGCGACGCTTCAGCTGCACATCAATATCGGCCCAGGCCTCCTTGGTACGCTGAGTCAGTTTTACAAAATTGTTGTAAGCATACACGACATAGAGTCCAAGTACCCCTACGACTACTGCCACAATTATTAAGCTCATAGTGATGACGAAAATTACCAAACAAAATTATAAAAACTCTTTTTAAGATTATACCACTATCCTACCAACGAACAACAAAAACCGGCTGTTAACCGGTTTTGTTATCGGCGCGCGCTTGGTTTCTAGTACATTCCGCCCATTCCCCCTCCCATCCCACCTCCCATCGGCAATTCTGGCTTCTCAGGCTCTGGCTCATCGGCTACCGCACACTCAGTAGTGAGGAGAATCGCCGCTGCCGACACCGCATGCTGGACACCGGCACGCTCGACCTTAACAGGGTCAATGATACCGGCCTTGATCATGTCATCAATCATCTCAGCTTTGGCAGCGTCATATCCCGCATTACCACCGGCAGTCTTCACCTTCTCCACAATCACGGCACCATCGTGTTTACCGGTGTTATTAGCAATCTGGCGTAGCGGCACCTCAAGGGCCTTTAAGACAATGTTATAGCCCACCATCTCTTCACGTGTGAGGTCTTTCTTGGCCATCAAGTCCTTCTCGACAATACTAGCCGCACGCGCAAGTGCCGTACCACCACCCGGCACAATCCCTTCTTCAATTGCTGCCTTGGTGGCATTGACCGCATCTTCAATCTTGAGCTTAAGGTACTTCATCTCAGTCTCGGTAGCGGCACCAACGCGAATGACAGCTACACCACCCGCGAGTTTGGCAATTCGCTCCTCAAGCTTCTCCTTGTCGAACTTTGAAGTGGTAGTCTCGAGCTGAGCCTTCAGCGCCTTCACGCGCTCATCGATATCAGCCTTTACTCCAGCGCCACCGACGATAATGGTCTTATCCTTCGTGGCAACTACGCGGTCAGCCTTACCTAGCTGCGAAATTTCTGTGGTTTCGAGCTTGAGACCCAAGTCGGCCGAGATTACCTGACCACCCGTGGTGACCGCAATGTCAGCGAGCACCTCCTTCTTGCGGTCGCCGTACCCAGGTGCCTTTACCGCAAGGACTGAGAAACCGCCCTTAAGTTTATTAACTACAAACGTTGCCAGTGCCTCGCCCTCAACATCATCAGCAATGATGACGAGTTCCTTCTTGCCGGTTTGGGCAATTTTCTCTAGGAGTGGCAAAATTTCTTGTACCGAACTAATCTTCTTGTCCGTGATCAATATCTGTGCGTTTTTGTACTCAGATTCCATGCGCTCAGGATTCGTCACCATGTATGGTGAGACATAACCCTTATCGAACTGCATACCTTCAGTGAGTTCGGTTTCGATGCCAAAGGACTGACTCTCTTCAACCGTGACGACACCATCCTTTCCGACCTTCTCAATCGTTTCGGCAATCTTCTCGCCAATTTCTGCATTTTCTGCAGAGATGGTAGCCACCTGCTTCACCTCTTCACTGTTCTTGATCTGAGTGGCCATACCACGCAACGCCACCACAACATCCGCCGCCGCATGCTCCATACCGGTGCGTACCGCCATCGAATTGAGACCCATAGTGGTTTGGCGAAGCCCTTCAGAAACCAGTGCTTGCGTGAGAACAGTCGCGGTAGTCGTACCATCACCAGCTAGTTCGTTAGTTTTATTAGCAACCTCCTTCACAATTTCCGCCCCCATGTTCTCGAAGCGATCCTTGAGGGTGATATCTTTCGCAATTGAAACACCGTCATTCGTGATGGTTGGACCACCATAACTCTTATCAAGTATTACGTTGCGACCGCGCGGACCGAGGGTAACCTTTACGGCATTGGCCACCGTATCAACACCTTTTTGTAACTTTTTTTTGAGTTCCTCTCCAAAGACAACTTGTTTTGCCATAGCTAAAGTAAAATTATTTATTAGTTGGTGAAGATACCAAGGACATTGGTTTCGGCCACAATGTAATACTCCTCCTTACCAATCTTAATCTCGTCGTGACTGTACTTTGAAAAGACGATACGGTCACCAACCTTAACCTCCATAGGGATACGCTTCTCACCATCTTCATCAAAGCGTCCAAGACCAACCGCAATCACCACACCCTGCTCGGGCTTCTCCTTTTGAGCGGTGTCAGGAATGATGATACCGGAGGGAGAGGCACTGCCACGTTCCTCGTCGGTAAGGGGGCGGACAATCAGACGGTCGCCCAGAGGCTTAATAGGACTCTGTATTTGTGACATAACAATTAGGAATGATGAACTACTAAGGGACAGAAAATCAGGAATTATAGATATACACGACGAAAGACTCCGCCTCGATACCTGGTGATGAAAGGAGTCTTCACTGCGTACGCGGGTATTATACGTCGGCTTCACCTGGCGTCAATGTACTACACGGAAATTCTGCATAAGTTCAGAAACATTTGAGACTCCTTAGCAATATGGTCACATAAACCAAAACAGCGCAGCACGCACCACGAAGGTGCGCTGGCGAAAGCCGATACGGTGGTCCGGTTCATTGACGGCCTCAAGCGATACATCGTGACCGGTATTGATACGGAGACCAAGTTCGCGTTTGCCTATGCCTTCCGAGCCACTCCTCGGCAACAGCCGCTGATTTCATGCGTCTCTTTAAAGCGGTGGCACCCGTCTCCATCACCCACGTACAAACTGACAATGGTTCAGAGTTCGCCTGTCACTTTCAAACCATCTTGGATGCGTATGGGATCAAGCACTTCCACACTTATCCTCGTTCCCCTAAGCAGAAAGCCGAGATCGAGCGTTTTAATCGTACCCTCTGGGAAGCCTTTGCTCGGTACCGCAAGACCACCCTGGCTCATGATCTGCCGGCCTTTAATCGGGAGCTGATGGACTGGCTGCTTTGGTATAACACGCGGCGGCCCCACCAAGCTCTTGGCCAGGTTGCACCGTTACGGTACATTGTATCGACATTACCAGAGGTGGAGTCTCAAAGGTGTTGGACGAGTACAAGTGCTTGCCGAAGATAACCGCCTCTGGTATGATGGACCGCGACATGGAAATCATCGAAGCCGTGCTCCCGGCGCTTCCCTATGTACAAATTGTACTAGCCGTACTCCTTACTGCCTCCATCCTCCTCCAACAGCGAGGGTCGAGCCTTGGTGGTGCGTTTGGCGGCGATAACTTCAGTTCAGCCTTTCACAAGCGTCGTGGCGCCGAGCTTTTCCTGTTCAAATTCAGTATCGGCATCGGCATTCTCTTTGTCCTCGCCACCTTTCTGAACATTCTGGCCTAAGGTCCTGCTTGTTTGGTGCATCTATCTGTACCTAACAACATTATGTTTTGTCGTGTTGTCTTGTACCTAACGTGCCAGCAGTACTGTAAACCATCTCTTCTCTATGCAGCATTCTGTACGTTCTCGCTCCCCGCTTACTGGCCTGTTTCATCGGCTGGAGCGTGGTGGCGCATCTGATCGCCTTCTGCTTACCGTTGGCTTTTTTGGCATACTGACCGTGGCAGTGCTGCTTGCTATCACCCTTTCCAGACAGTACGCAGCGGTGGTCCCCGTTCGTGGTGGCACCCTCACTGAGGGCGTCATTGGCGTGCCGCGATTTGTGAATCCCGCGTTGGCCATCACCCGCGCAGACCAAGATATGACCGCCCTTATCTACAGTGGTCTCATGCGCCTTTCAGCTGACGGTACCCTCGTGCCAGACATTGCGGAGTCAGTCGCGCGCTCTGACGACGGACGCACGTATACCTTTACCTTGCGACGAAACGTCACCTTCCATGACAACACACCACTAACGGCGAGCGATGTCGCATTCACAATCTCCCTCATTCAAAACCCTAACCTAAAGAGCCCACTGCGTGGCATCTGGAATGATGTCAGTGTCAATGTAATAGATGAGTACACGATTGCCGTCACTCTGGAAGAGGCTTACGCACCGTTTATCGAAAACTTTACCCTTGGCATCATGCCCAAGCACTTATGGGGCGACCTCTCAACCGAACAGCTACCCTTTAGTCAGTACAATACCGAACCGGTTGGCTCTGGACCTTTTATGGTTGAGCGCGTACAACGTGACCAGACAGGCCTTATCAATCGGTACGAACTAACGAGCTTTGGTGCCGCACTGGTTGCACCAAATCTCTCAAAGATTGATATTCGTTTCTACCAGAACGAAACCGTCCTTCGCAGTGCACTCGACCGACGTGAAATTCGGGCCACCGCCTACCTCCCCGTCTCGCAACTTGCATCGCTTAATCGGAACGACTTTGACATCATTACCGCTCCGCTGCCCCGCATTTTTGGTGTGTTCTTTAATCAGAATCGTTCGGCAGTAGCCCGTGACCGCGCTGCCCGGGAGGCGCTAAACGCGGCGATTGATCGAGAAGCACTCATTGCCGAAACACTGGCCGGCTACGGAATCCCCATGAGTGCGCCTATCGTACCCACCGGGAGCGTGGTAGACTCTCCCCAAGCTTCCCTCGTTGCTACCAGTAGTGCAAACCTTGAAGCCGCTACGGCTATCTTGCGCGCTGGTGGCTGGACGCAGAACTCGCTTGGTCTTTGGGAGAAGCGCATTGATGGCGACCCGGAGACACTGCGCATTACCCTTCGTACCAGTAACACTGAGCTCTTTGGGTCGGTCGTAAATCGCGTGGCCGAGCGTTGGCGGGCTCTGGGAGTTGAGGTGCAAGTAGAGCAATTTGAGCAAGCTGATCTAGTACAAACGGTTATTCGACCACGTGATTTTGAGGCCCTTTTGTTTGGCCTTGACATGAACCGCACTGAAGACCTCTATCCATTCTGGCATTCCTCACAAAAAGATGACCCCGGTCTTAATGTCGCACAGTATACAAACATTGCCGTCGATCGCCTCCTTGAGGATGCGCGCCTGACTGATGATGTATCCGAACGTGACCGCATTCTCGCTGAGGTCGCCGAGCGTATCGCCGCCGAGACTCCAGCCATAATGCTGTTTGCCCAAACCCTTACCTACGTCGTCGATAGCCACATCCGTACCACACCACTCCCCGCTATTCACCGTCCGTCTGATCGTTTTGTTACCATTCCGCTTTGGTATGCAAACACCGATACACTCTGGCCATTCTTTAGCCACCAAACCGAATAGACCAATACGTTTATCACCTATCCCACCTGTAACGAATTAACTTTTTGACTATGAATACACCTGATTTCACACCAAACACTCCGAGTGACGGCGGCCGCGAGCGCACTCGTGGTTTTCACCGTCGTCGCTTCCACCGCCGTCCGCGCCCACAAGGTGCACCGAGTGTTTCCGGTACTACTACCCCAAACGCCAACAGTAGCCACCCTCCTCGGCCCGACGCACGTCCCCTCACCCCGAGCGTACCCGCTCGCAGTGATAGCGGCCAACGCCGTGGTGCCAATGGTCGCCAAAAGCGTGTGCATCCTGCACGTCGACGTAGTGCGACCGCTCCCGCACTGACCCACCGTCTCACCATCACCGATGAGAAGTCTCCAATAATCCCCCCCGTCACAAGCCCTGACATTGTTCGCATCATCACCGTTGCGGGCGTTGAAGAAATTGGGCGCAACATGCAGATTATTGAGACCAAGGACGACATCATCGTCATTGATGCCGGCTTCCAGTTCGTCTCTGAAGAGAGCAACGCACCCGGCGTCAACTACATCCTCCCAAATACCCAATACTTAGAAGAACGGAAGGATAAAATTCGTGGCATGATCGTGACCCACGGCCACCTCGACCACATCGGCGGTATCCCGTTCATTATGGAGCGGATTGGTAACCCACCCATCTTCACGCAGTACTTGACTGGTCTCATGATTCAGAAGCGTCAGACTGAATTTCCACACATGGACCCGCTGACGATTAACGTGATCCAAGAGGGCGAGTCGTTCATGATTGGTTCCACTAAAGTAAAAACCTTTCCGGTCACCCACTCGATTCCTGATGCCATGGGTGTCTCTATTGAAACCACCCACGGCGACGTGGTCATCACTGGTGACATCAAGCTCAAGCAAGAAAACAATATTGTAGAGGTTGAGGAGAAAGCCGCTTGGGAAAAAGTTGGTCAAAACAAAAACCTCGTCCTTCTCTGTGACTCAACCAACGCCGATCGACAAGGCTTCTCCGTACCTGAAGCGCGGGTTTTTGAGACGCTCGAGACCATCATTCGTGCTGCTCGGGGCCGTCTTGTCATTGGTACGTTTGCCTCACAATTCGACCGCCTTATTAGTGTCATCAGGGTCTGCGAAGAGACTGGCAAAAAAGTTGTACTCGAGGGTCGTAGTATCAAGACCAATATTGATATCGCCATCCAAGCCAAGCTGATGACCGTGCAGCCCAATACCTTTATTGCGGCCGGGGAGATGGGCGACTACCCTGCAGACCGTATTGTGATTCTTTCCACTGGCGCCCAAGGTGAGGAGTTTGCCGCCCTCATGCGCATGGCTACCGATAAGCACAAGTTCATTACCCTCAACGACCGCGACACGGTAGTGCTTTCTTCCTCAGTAATTCCCGGTAATGAAATTGCTGTACAAAAGCTTAAGGACAACATTTACCGCAAGAACGTGCGTGTCATCAATTATCAGGGCTCTCACGTTCACTCCTCTGGACACGGTAACGCCGGTGAGCTGGTCTGGGTACACCAGGCAGTAAAGCCGAAGTTCCTCGTGCCCGTGCACGGTCACCACTTCCACCTCAAGAGCCATCTCTACGCGGCGGTTGAGAACGGGTTTCCCCGCGAGAATGTTACCGTACCCGACAACGGCACCATCATCGAAATAGAAAATGGTGACACCCTGCGTGTCCTACCCGTAAAGATTCCTAACGAACTCGTGTACGTTGACGGCTTTACCGTCGGTATGCGCCAAGAGGTGGTGCTCCGCGACCGTCAAACCCTTGCCCAAGATGGTATGTTCGTTATCATCGCGACCGTGAATGCCAAAAATGGCAAGTTGCGCAAATCGCCCGACATCATCAGCCGCGGCTTTATCTATCTGCGCGAGAACCAGCAACTCCTCTCAGAAGCGCGGGTACTCGTGAAGCGCACCATCGAAAAACTCACCGAACGCCAGAATCCAGTAGACCTCGACCTGGTAAAGGACGAACTCACCAATATCGTTTCTGGCTTCCTCCTTCAGAAAACTCAGAAGACTCCGATGGTCATTCCGGTTCTCATCGGTATCTAAGCTTGGATGTAAGGCTGTCTCACAGTTCACCGACCTCTTCCAAGAGGTCGGTGATTTTGTCTCAGCGTGACTGCTATACTTAGACATACAATTCTCTTTATGGACACGTTTGTCACTGCGAGCACCCGCGCTGCACGCCCCTCCATCTCATTCAAAATCATCTACGTGATTTCCGTGCTTTTTACCTTCCACACCCTCCTCACCGCTTACTCGAGTTCCACTTACTTAGAACAGTACATCAGCACCACCGGCGTCGGCGTCCTCTACGCCCTTGGCTCTATCCTTTCAATAGGCCTCTTTCTCGTACTTTCTTCGCTCTTGCGTAAACTAGGCAACACGTTCCTTACCAGCCTGCTCACAACCATCGCTATCACGGCACTGATTGCCCTTGGCCTTGGGTTTATGCCACTGGTCGCCTTTGTTGTTTTTATGGGAATAAATCCGCTCCTTTACCTTACCATCGATATCTTCTCCGAAAATACCATTGGTGAAAATGAGGGTCAAACAGGGCAAAAGCGCGGACTGACGCTTTCACTCATGGCGATTGCCTCGGTCTTTGCCCCGCTCGCTATGGGTGTCATTGCTGGTGAAGGCAATGAACGCCTGGCACACACCTACTTTGCCGCTGCCGCTGTCGGGGTTGTGTTTATGAGCATCGTACTTGTAAAGTTTTCTCGCTTCGCTGACCCTGTATACCCTTCGGTGTCTCCCCGCGAAATGATTCGTTCACTGTTTGTGACTCGTGGCATTCGCGGGGTTATCGCCGCTCACTTTTTACTGCAGTTTTTCTTTGCTTGGATTGTTATTTACTTTCCACTCTATCTCGCCACCGAACTGGGTGTCCCTTGGGATACGCTTGGACTCATCATTGCCACTGGACTCCTCGCATACGTCTTTTTTGAGTACCCTATTGGGGTCTTGGCCGACCGCTGGTGGGGTGAGAAGGAAATGATGGCTGCTGGGTTTGCTATACTCGCACTTTCCTCAGCTTCGATTGGTTTTCTGGCTGCTGTTGGCACCGTTGGCTGGATGCTGGTCATGTTTGTGAGCCGAATTGGAGCCAGTCTTGTCGAGGTCACCACCGAGAGTTACTTCTTTAAACAAGTAAAAAGCGGTGACGCACCGCTTATCAGCCTCTTTCGCCTAACTCGCCCTGCGGCCAACCTCGCGGGCGCACTTGCGGGTAGCTTGGTCCTGCTCGTGGTGCCGTTTCCGCTCCTCTTTATCCTCCTTGGTATCATCATGGTTCCCGGCATCATGCTCGCTGCCTACTTGGTCGATACCAAATAACTCCCTTCCTGCTACGGTATACGAGCGTACTTAGTGTGGGAGGTAGTAGCGGTGCTTTATTTTTGTCACGATACCCTCCGCCTGCAACGCATTGAGTTGACTACGTATAACTCGCACCACAACGCCATCTCCGGCAATCGCCCGTCTGAGAGAAGCAGCGGTGAGACCGTCTGGATACTTGCTGAGTGCACGAACAATCGCACCACGCACCTGCCGGTTACTACCCGCAAACCGCGACTGCTTTACGTACGCTTGGCTGCGTCGACTGACGTTCCCATACTGCACCTTTAGGTGTGACCCGTAGTCCATAAGTGCAGCATACCACTCACGCGCCCGCTCCTTTGGTAGCGCTTCTGCGATCAGTGGCAACAAGGCACTATCAGGCACTGCTACCGCGCCTGGAAAGCAGTGATGGAGAAAAACGGTACGGACATTAGTTTCGATGAGTACCACCGGCTCATTGTACGCAAACGCAAGCACCGCCGACGCCGTATACGGACCCACACCAGGCAGAGAACGCAACGCCGCTTCAGCACGCGGAAATTGCCCCGAAAAATCTGAAACAACCGCCTGCGCCGTCCTTTGCAGTAGTTTCGCCCGACGGTTATAGCCGAGCCCTTGCCATTGTCGCAACACATCAGCTAATGATGTTGCTGCTAGGTCGTGGACGGTCGGATAGGTTGCCATAAAAGCCCGGTACTTTGGTATTACCCGCAATACCTGCGTCTGCTGCAGCATTACCTCTGAAACCAAGATAGCGTAGGGGTCAGTGGTGAGTCGCCACGGCAAGCTATGCCGCCCATGCGCTTTATAATACTTCCACACCACTCGGCGTAACTGACTCAGTATGGCACTCATGAAAACAGTGTGGTCGCCGGAGTACCACTCCACCGCTCTATGTATGCCGCCACATCAAATTTACGCTTCGCCCCCGCAAAATTCATGTAGCGAATCTTGCCAAAAATGGGACGTTCATTCCATGCTCGATCGTGTACCCCCGCAATTGACCACATCACACCAACAACCCCACTCGGGTCATTACCATCCAGTTCGTAACGATCGTTGAGGTAGAGGGCATTAGTAATAGCTGTTTGCGTATCCGCACTCCATTCCAAGATTTTTTTTGCCCAGTACATACGACACCAACCATGGAGTTTTCCGCTCTGACGAAGCTGTATTTGCATCGCATTCCAGAGCGGATCATGCGTTGCCCCTGCCTCAAGCGCCACCCGATCATACACGTACTCTCGGACATCTTTGGCATGTTCAGCAATGGTCTTTTGTGCCCACTCGTGCGCCCCCGCCACCTGGTCGTATTCCTCTGTATAAAAACAGTAGTTATCGGTCAACTCTCGACGCACTATGAGTTCCTCTAGAAACGCATCGCGGTCATCCCGAGGTGTTTCGGCTGCTCGCACTTCAAGCGCGACACGTTGCGGGGCCAGTTGCCCAAAGTGGAGGTATGGGGAAAGGTTTGACTGAGCGTTTTCATTTGGGTCATTACGCCCTATATCGTAACCAGAGAGTCGCTCAGCACAGAAGGCTCGGAGGGCTTTCCTTCCCGCCTGCGCACCGGGCATGATCCACGATACCGCAGCGACCGAACGATCGGTCTTCACGGCATCAAGAAGCGCCTCCCAATCGTTTGCAGGCGGTCTTGGCAAGGTAGCCACCTCTGGTAACGAAGGAAACTCCGTTAGAAACTCACGGAGGAGTCGGGTTATCTTTGGCCGAAACGTGTAAGCTGCAAACTCGGCCTTCTGACTCGCCACCCACACGGGGACGATATTATGCGCATCCACCTCAGTGAGCCGCACGGGAAGCAAGTCAGCCACCTTTGACCGCCAGGCATTTGTAAATCGTAGCGGATTTTGGTCAACCACCACCTCACCCACATCATACTTTGCCACAAACGCCGGAATCGTCTTCGTGGGCTCACCCCGCAGGAGAAAAAAACTGATGTCCCGGCTCCGTAAAGTAACTTCAACTTCAGAGAGGCCCTTAAACATAAAATCATAGTGCCGGTACGTTGTCTGACCAAACGTATCAACCAGACTAAAAACTACCGCCAATGGCACATTTCGCTCCTTCGCCGCCGTGGCCGCATATAGAAGTGCCCAATTATCCTGTACACGCTGATCGCGCTGCATCCAGTACACCACCGGCCCCAGACCGATTGGTGCCGTATTACGATTTCGAACCCTACGCTCGTCAAAAGTCATACTCACTCAATCACCGTATACTCATGACGTTGCTCTTTTGGGATGATGAGCCACGCGATGAAATACAAGAGAGCACCGGGAAAAATTCCAGTCAGAATGAGTATCACAATCGAAATGAGCCGAAACAACACAGGGTCTTGATCAAAGTACTTCGCAAGACCCGCCAGTACTCCCGCAATTACCCGCCCCTCTTCTAGTCGTTCTAGTTTCTTCGTCATAGCACTAGTTATAGATGATAAATTACATCCTTACGCTCTACCACCACGGGCCACTCGCGCAATTGGGCATGATTATAAAGCACCGCGTTGGGGTTAAAACAAATTGGTCGATCAACAGCCTCCAGGAGCGGTATATCAGACTCTGTATCCCCGACCGCTAGTGAGCGTTGGCGAGAAAGCTCCGGGTGGCGGGAAAAGACACGCTCTACAATCGCGGCCTTGTTGGAAATCAAATGCTCGTCAATACCCTGTCCAGTAAAACGATCTTGCGGACCAAGCTCGAAGACACGACCATACACCTTATCAAATCCATATTGCGCACAAAATTCATCAAGAATGGTTTTCGGTGACTGAGAAATAGCAATTAGAAGGTAGCCCTCGCGCTTGAGCTCATGCAAAAGATCACGAGTATAGCGGTACACACGCTTACTTTGGACTCCCACCACCTGACGTCCCACATCGGCAAAATCACCATAGTAGACACCGCGCAACTGTGCCCGAAAACTGGCCACTACCGCTTCCACGTACGCCTGGTACGTTCCTTCGCGAGACTGCCACGCCCGGTATGCATCCTCATACGCCTCGCGTGCTACCTGAGGAAAGACACCTTCACGCACGAGCGCCTCGACCAACTCAATAAGGAGACTGGAACGAAACACGGTACCGTCGATGTCAAAAAAAGCAACCGGGGATTGCGTAGCCATATGTGCCCTATGGTAGCATAAATTACCCAACCATGAGGAAGACCGGCCGGAGCGACCGCCAGTCCGCTTCAGTGAAGCGCACTGTGTCATAGCACCCCTCGGTATTAATAATTCCAGACACGAGTACTGACTGGTCTGGATACACCGCCTCAACAAAGCGGAGCGCACCCTCACCCTCATCGTCAACCCATTCCATCAGTGCGCCAGTACGTGGCACAATACCTGTCTGAACACCAGATACACTCTGCAGCAATTCATGCCACCGCCCAGGAGGTCGAGGACGAACCGCGGGCCAAGCAATGGTACGCAGAAGCCGCATGAGACGATATGATACATACTCGGTAGACAACAATGGTACCGCTAGGTCAACAGCGGCAAAAGAATCCTTAAGGAGTCGCCGTATAGCAATAGTAGCTACATGATGAGCGTCGTAACACTGACCCACCAGTAGGTGCGGAAATATTTCCTGTTCATTATAAATCAGGGCATCCTTATAGACCCACCCACGCACCGATGAGACTACCACCTGCGTAAACTGACCCTCATGGCGCTCCACCACCACCGGAGCCGCATATGGTAGTACCATACAGACAGTGTCAAGCGCTCGAATTGGACCTTGATAGAGAGGTACATCATCATACGCACTGTACGCAGTAGTATGCGTCGAAAGCGGCGGTGACAGTGGTTCGTGCCTAACCGGTACATCGGTGCGCGTGCGGATTTTCGTTAGTGGTGGCTGTAGTGACGGAGAAGGAAGTGATAGGACCGAGGGCGCGGGTAGTGAATTTTTCGCACCACTTCCAAGTAAGAATTGGGTTATATCTGAAAGCACTGAAACAAGCGCTCTCGTATAGCTCATAGTGATACCCAACTACCGAATCGTGTGATAGATTCGTTCCGCAATGGCTCCCAGGGTGATGAAAAAGACGAGCAGTAGCGGAATTGTTGCGAGTGCCGGTATCGTAAGACAGAGCCCAACGATGGCAGCACCGAGCACAATGTACAGCAAGCCAAACCGCTGTTGTGGCCGCAAGAAGCGCCGAACGAGCTCCCCCGTCATTGCAATCGAACCAACCGCCGCAAGCACCACCGTGAGTAGGTAAAGCATCAAAAGTAAAATCCCCACGAGGACTCCCAACTGACTAGCAAACAAAATTCCCATAATGAGAGGTGTCACAAGCAGTACGGCAGCACCCAAGAGACCCGACCGCAACAGCGAGCGGGATGCTGCTTCGGTCACTAACTCTAAATTACGTCGCAAGAGTAAATACCAGCTGAGAACTGCAAAGAGGAGCACCAGGATTGTTTCTGCTACTCCTTTTAAGTATGCGTAGGGGTCTGGTGCCACTCCCTCTGCTTGTACCACAGAGCCAGAAACAACGGCTGCCGGTGCCCGTACCACCGACGCCGCACTCTCGTAACGCACGTCACCAGTCACGGCTGCCCGGTCACCAAGCGTGAGAGCCCCCACCGTTACATCAACGCCCCCCGCCACCGGACCATCAATACGCAACTCAGTCACACGACCTAACACATCGTTGCCAACAGCGCCAGCAATGACTCCTTCCTGCCCAAAAAACAAAATATCTCCTTGAATCTTTGCCTCAGAGAGTACATTGAGTTTACGCGCAATCACAAACAAATCACCGACAATGGTGCCAGAAATGGTCACCGAGTCTGCAACCAGTCGCAGATCATCAGTAACCGTCCCGCTCACGTCCACCATACCAGCGAGCGCTACTGTATCAGAGGCAACAGAACCAGTAATGGTCAGTTCACCCACAGCTGCATAAAAATCACCCGTGACTGTACCCGACACAACAGCTTCGCTGCCCACCCCATAGAGATCTCCATCAGCTACCGCATCGCGGGGGACTGTTATGGAATCTTCTACACGCACGACACTGCGCGCTTCAGCTGGCGTAACTACTGGAAAAAAGACGCACGACACCAGCGCGCCAATGGTCAAAAAATACTTCATATTTATCATTATACTACAAAAAATCGCTTCAGGGGAGTGTCTGTCCCCGACTAGAGGCAACGCAGGAGACTGAATACTTCAGTTGGACCAGGGGCATCGCCAGCCACAATTTCAGCAAAACGAGCTGCCCCGAGACGGTCTTGAGCACAGGTAATCATTTCCGGCGTGATGATAAAAGTCTCTGGATCAATACCAGCACTTCGGAGAAGTTCTTTTTGGGTATTTGTAAGTGGCAGCGACGAAAGGGGTATGGGGTTTGTAGGTACGGGAATGGTGGCATTGGTTGGCTCTGGTGCTTTCTCAACACTTGGTTCACTTTCGACACTCGGTTCACTAGGGAGCCGGGGCTGGCTATCAGGCGCTGACTCAGAATTAGGTACTGTTGAAATTGGTGGAGTGTCCTCGACCACTTCCGCAGGCTGTGGCGGGGCGAATACGATTTGGACGTACACAAACAACGCCACCGCGAGTACTAATACAAACACCATCAGACTACTGGTAATTATCAAAAACCGCTTCATGGTTGTACTACATATTCAATTGGTGCTTGTAAAATGGCGATAATCGTAAATGCCAGCATAAAGAGAAAGAGTGCCGATGCAAACAGTGCCACGCGTGACCGAGAAAGCTCCATCTGACCATTGTACCAGTTACGTACATACAGAAACGAAAAGACGAAACGTAAGAAGTCCATACCCGCACAGTGTACCAAAAACTTCATCGATAATCACGAGTACTCTCCCCTATTCTGGAGCCGCAGTAAGCGTAACAGGGACAGTCTTTTCCGTTCCAGCTGACCAAACGCGTAGCGTCACAGTTACATCTACCGCTTTGCCTCGCAATACTGTTGCTAAGTCACGATCACGCAATTCTTCATCGTCTATAGCGAGAATGATGTCATTTTCACGCAAACCCGCCTTGTCAGCCGGGGAGCCTGGCATCACTGCCAACTCTTCACGGCGTTCCCCACGCACAATCAATGCTCCGTACGTTACTTC
>CALRHO010000012.1 GCA_943359405.1 Candidatus Nomurabacteria bacterium | reverse complement strand
GCAGTGCCTGCGGTCGCAGCCTTGCGGATGTAGAAGTCCTTCTCAACAGCCGTTACCTCAAAGGTAAGAGTGAAGATACCAGTAGTATCGTTCTGACCCTGGGTAGTGAAGCTTGAATCGAAGCCGTCAATTGGCACTACGATACCCTCAGCAACGAGCGTGTGGGTCTTGCCGATAGCAGTACCACTGAACTCGCTGATGTCATCAGCACCCTCAGCGTCGGTAGCGTCACGCTGGGTTGAGGTAACGTCAGCCTTGATGGTGGTACCGTTGGCGTAGCGAACTACGTTGTTGCTTGACTCCTGTGAACGGAAGTCAACCATGACCTTGACAGTCACCTCCTCGCCCTCATTGATAACGACGTCACCGTCGATGTCAAAGGTAAAGGTGGTAGTTGCGGCAACAGTTGAAGCTGAGTTCTCAGCGTCAAAGACGTCACCGTCGATGTCGAGTGCAACATCATCTACAACGAGGCCAAGATTAGCCGCTGAAGTAGTGAGCAGCACTGAAAGCTCATTGAGCTCAATGTCAGCATCTACCGCCTCAATGGTGTACTCAAGTACTGTTACATCATTGGTCTTGTTGTCTGTGTCTACGACGATGTCAGAAGCTTCTGGGTTACCGTCGCCGAGAGAGAACTTGAGCTCCTCGCCGTCGCCCTGCTCTACAATTTCGAAGGCAGCAACTGCTCCTCGTGGATTTCCAAGGTCATCTTCTACGTCTTCGTCCTCAGCAACGCCATCAGCGTCGAAGTAACGAACAGCGTCTACTGAGATGTCCCATGAAGCATCAGTACCAGCGTCATCTACGTTACCAGCAATGGTAGCGCCGATGAGTACCTCTACTTCCTCATCCTCTGGAAGTACGAGGCCAAGACCGGTAAAGCGGAAGGTACCTGCCTTTTCATCGAGGTACTCATCCTCGTCTGACGCGTCAAAGGTAGCAACCTTGTCACCGTCAACCCAGACAGAAATCTCGTCAAAGACGTCCCATGGGTCCTTTTCAGTTGGAGTATTTACACCCTTGACAGTCAAGCTCATGCGGTCTACCTCGATGTCGCCATCGGTAGCCTCCATGGTGAGCTCAGCGATAACCTCATCCTCTGCACCCTCCTGGATGTCAGTGTCTGAAGCGTCGTCGATCTCAAACTTGTCGAGGGTACCCTCGCCCTGGAGATCAGCGTCGCCGCCGTTGTCCTCATCCTCACCCTCGTCCTCGTCCTCGTCACCACCTGAAGCTACGCAGAGTGCGTTGGCCTTAGCGCGAGTAGAAGGACCGAAGGTGCCAGTTGGTGATACCAAACCATTTGGGGTAAGGATATCAGCGCGGTACTTGGTCTGGAACTTTGAAACTGCAGCTGCGGTGGCTGGACCAAAGGTCTCAGTCTCCATACCTGCTGAACCAGCGCCGGTAGCGGCTACGCGAGTAGCCTCATCAGCGTTGAGGAACTGCTGGAGAGCCTTTACATCGGCGCCCGTTGCTCCAGTGCGGAGGTCACGAGTCCAAGTGAATGGGCAAACGCCAGCTGATGAACCACCAGTGGTAGCAGATGAACCGCCCTTGAGCGCCTCGATCTGAGCCATGAGCTCATCAATCATCTTCTGCAAGTCTTGAGTAGACTGCGCCTGCGCTGCAGGAGCAAACATGGTCAAGATCATTGCAACTGCAACGAAGGCAACTGCTGCCTTTGATGCAAAATCCTTTGCAATAGTCATATGTTGGTTAAGTTGTTGTGCGCAGGGTTAATGCGCGGTGCTTGGCATCGCTGCCAAGACTTTTACCTTGATAAGGTCTGATAATATGAATTAATTCATATTCGCAAGCGGGTTATCACGCCGCTTACGCATATTCACCAACCGTCGCGCCCGTGCCGGTAAAGGCCGGTACGCGCCGGTCAGCTGCGAAGTGGGACTGAATGTCAATCGTTAGCAACCGTGACGGGACAAGGTGAGGCGGAAATGTCTGCGTGCTTCATTCATATATCTATTATCTATCTATATGTGAAACTGAACGTGCACAGACGCACGTGGTATATGAGATATAAAATCGCTCTACCGACGTAGAGTACGACTCTCGAGGCCAAAGGTAACCAGCTCTCAATCATAGGAGAGGTAGTGCCATGGCACCCAAGATCTGACAAAGAACATTCACACCGGTGGCGCTTTCTAGTGAGGCGAGCGTGGGAATGAGGGGCTGCCTCACACCAGCGACAAACCTTTAGAAAACAGCGCCACCGCGCATGCCTTGCAGTATAGCAACTGCACACATACCGTGCGGCGTTTGTGATGTGGATACGGGGATACCGAGGAGGGTTTGAGGCCTCTGTGGTGAGCCCGCGACCAGCTCACAAAAACGTTGTAACGATACGCGAGTTGACGGGGTGCGTCAACAAAGCCATACGGGTGTCTGGTTATTATGACGAGCAAAACCAATGGTTCTTACGGTTTGAGGTAGGGTCAAAATTGATTACAAAACACAAAGTCAAAAGACGCAAACTGGTCAGACAGGCCTCTCTACCATCATAGACAGCACTTCCCCCCAGCCAGGAGAGACTGACCTTTATCGTGGCAGCTTTCGCCTCAAGACAAGATCTCTCTTAAAAGTCAGTAATCAAAGACAGTATCGGGAATATTGTATTACTTGTTTATTGAATACCTTGACCAGCGGCGCTCACCTTGTCTTATTACTTGTCCTTTTTCTATAAGACTATTAAGTTCACGTTGGATGGTCTTTTCACTGACGTCTGTGATGATCTCGGCAATGTCTTTAATGGTTGCCTCCGGCTTGGCCTCAAGGACTGTCTTTATACGTTCCCCTCGATCGGTGAGTTGGCTGTAGACGAGGTGCGCATCAGAACTGATATCTCCCGCGGGGATGGTGATGCGTGTCTGTACACGCGAAGTCCGCGGCGTCTGCCCCGCCGCCGGGCGCGCGGTTCGGAGTGGTGCTGTAGCCGACTGTAAGGCGGCTGACTCCTCTAGGAAGTGGTTACGGATATATCGAGTTACCAGATCTACCTCAGCGAAGAGCACGTCCCGGAGTGCCTCCGTGAGTACCCCTGCCGCCGTGGCAATCCGTACCGTTCCCGAAAACCCCACATACGCCACCTGCACATTCCCGAGCCGCTCTCTCAGACCTGGCTCATGCCAGGAGAGACTCCCCAGCACAAGCTCATACAAGGACAAGCCGCGGGCAGTAAGGGCGTCTGTGTGCACCCGGCTGCGCGCACTGTCCTCAATGTGTCCTAAAATATAAAAAAGGACGGATACAAGACGTTCTGTCCTTTTAAAGACATTATTATAGTAGTCAGTATTAAGAGACAATTTATTAAGATTTGGCAGTATGTCTTTTTCTTGTTCGGGTATCATGTCTTTTAAGTCTTAGATGTATCAGTCGGTGCCGTTCTAGGACAGTGGTCGCGGACACAGTCTTGTCCCTCATACTATAAAGACATTTCCGCAGTCCGCAAGGTGACCTGTCTTTGACTTCACACGCGCCGGCGGTCGTCATTGTCACGCTCTCCACAGTCGGATTAGGCCGCGCGTAACATGCTAGAATGGCGGTACGCTGCACGCCCCTTGTGAACGTGTCGGTTAGCCATTTTTTGTATGTCCCGAAAAAAGAAACTTCCTGAACCAGCTCCCCGGCCACCGCTGTTTGACGACCTCTCCGCTGGCACCAAACAAGCCATCGTCGCGGTGGTGGTAGGTGTGGTGGGTATCTTCTTCCTCCTCTCCCTGCTCTCCTACGCAGGGGTGGCGG
Source organism: Candidatus Nomurabacteria bacterium (assembly GCA_943359405.1). GTDB lineage: Bacteria > Patescibacteriota > Minisyncoccia > Phycocordibacterales > UBA918 > OLB19. Next base: position 11,702 of record CALRHO010000012.1, on the reverse strand, counting down.
GTAGCTACACAGCGCTAGGCTTGCGCTACCTTTTTGGTACCGGAGCATGGCTCTCGCCTTTGGCGGCAGCCTTCTACGTAGTTGCGCTCTTGCGGCCTCGCGAGGACAAACGCCTGAGTGCCGCGAAGTTGATTGGTATCGCACTCCTCTTTATTGGTATCCTGGGTGTACTTGAGCTCTACCAGGCAGGCCTGGGTGGCATGGCAGCACTGACGCTCACTTGGCCGCTCTCGGCGCTGTTTGGCACCGCGGTCACGGGGGTGCTCCTCGGGGCAGTAATACTGATTGGTACCTTCCTTATCTTCAACACTGGCTTTCGACTTCCCCGCTGGGGGAGCGCACCGGCGCTCGATGATGCCGACATCGATGCCCTACCCGATGAAGCCGACCTCGGGGCAGAGGCGATGCCGGAAGAAACCGACGCCGACACTAACGCCGACGCCGAGTCCGCACCCAAAAAGAACAGTCTCAAGCAAGCCGCCGGCAAAGTGGTGGATAGTCTCAGTGGCAAGGGCGGCGATATTGTCGTTAAGCACTGGAGTGGCACCTACGTACCGCCGTCCCTCAACCTTCTTGGCAAAGACAAGGGGAAGCCCCAAGCGGGGGACATCAAGAGTAATGCGCTCATTATAAAGCGCACACTCAAAGACTTTGGCATTAGTGTCGAAATGGATACTGTGGAGTGTGGCCCGACCATTAGCCGTTATTCGCTCAAGCCCGCCCAGGGCGTGCGTCTTTCGCGCATCGTGGCCCTGCAGCAGGAACTGCAGTCGGCCCTGCGCGCGGTTGATATCCGTATTGAAGCCCCCATTCCGGGGAAGTCACTGGTCGGTATTGAAGTACCAAACCTCGAACGCTCGACCGTCGGTCTCGCCTCCCTACTCGCAAACCCCGAGTACACTGATTCCCCACGACCACTTTTGGTCTCCCTCGGAAAAGATGTGGCCGGTGGCGTGCAATTTGCGAACGTGGCCCGAATGCCGCATGCCCTCATCGCTGGTACTACCGGTTCGGGTAAGTCGGCCCTCATCCATGACCTCATCCTCTCACTCCTCTTCCGCAACTCGCCCGAGCAGCTGCGTTTCCTGATGGTAGACCCCAAGCGCGTGGAACTCACCCTCTACGAGGGCATTCCACACCTCCTTGCTCCTATCATCACCGACGCGAAGAAGACCCTCCATATGCTCAAGTGGGCGGCTGCTGAAATGAACCGGCGCTACGATATCTTTCAGGCCGAGAAAATTCAAAATATCGACTCCTACCACGACAAGATTTATAAACCAGCCAAGGCTGCCTGGGTAGCGGCTGGCTCGCCGGAGGAAGGTCAGGTGGGTTTGCCTGAACCACTTCCGTACATCGTTATCATTATGGACGAGCTGGCCGACCTCATGCTTGCCTTCCCTAAGGAACTCGAGGCTCTCATCGTACGCCTCGCACAGATGAGTCGCGCCGTCGGTATTCACCTCATTCTAGCGACCCAACGCCCAAGCGTGAATGTCATCACTGGTACCATTAAGGCTAATATTCCAACCCGTATCGCACTCAATGTGGCATCACAGATTGACTCCCGCACCATTCTCGACCAAGTGGGAGCGGAAAAGCTCCTGGGCCGTGGTGACATGCTCTTCCTCTCCAATGACTCACCAAAGCCCATTCGCCTCCAGTCAGCCTATGTGCCCGAAGAAGAGATTAAGAACGTGGTGAGATACCTCAAGGAGCAAGATGCCTACAGCCTCGACCACATCAACTTCGACGAGAAGCAGGGTGGTACCGGCGATGCCTTTATTAAGTCCATCATGGGCGACAGCGGTGGTGATGATGCTGAGGACGAGCTCTACGAAGACGCTAAGCAGGTGATCATTGATAACGGTAAGGCTTCGACCTCGCTCCTCCAACGTCGTTTGCGCATTGGTTACTCCCGCGCCGCGCGCTTGATTGATCTCCTTGAGGAAAACGGTATCGTCGGCCCAGATAACGGATCCAAGGGTCGTGAAGTTCTCATTGGCAAGAACGATCCACTCGACAATGAACCAGAGGACAACTTGGAACGCTTCTAGCCCCAACCTCCCGTTTGCTCTGTTTCCATGCCTCACCACCCTGTCATGTTCACCCTCCGCACCATCCTACTGACCGCACTATCGCTCTGTGCCGTCGCGCTCGTAGGTGCCTACCTTATATTTCAGGCTCGCTTCCTGATTCTTGGACCCCAAATCACCCTGGAACCAACTCATATCGGTAGGGTCAATCAGCCGGTAGTGACCCTGCGCGGGGATGCCCGCAACATCACGCGGCTTTGGCTTAATGATCGCCCTATCTTCACCGACCGCACGGGCCGCTTTGAGGAAGCACTTATTCTTGAGAACGGGTATACTATAGCCACCCTCACCGCCGAGGACCGCTACGGACGACGCACCGCGCTTCATCGCGAGTTTGTGTATGTGCCCGCGACAATTGTTCGATAATCACTAATCATCTACCATCATGGCAAAGTATTCAGGAAAGAAAGCAGCCGCACCCAAAAAAGCCACCGGTGCTCAGAGCAGTGTCGCCGAAAAACACGGCGGTGGCATCGCCTCAATTGCCGAAACACTCCGCTCCATCAAAACCAAGTTTGGTGACGACTCGATTATGACGCTCGATGAAAGCAAGAAAGTTGATATTGACGCCATCCCGTCCGGCTCGGTTGGTCTCGATGACGCCCTCGGTATCGGCGGCTACCCGCGCGGACGTATCCTCGAAATCTTTGGCCCCGAGTCATCGGGTAAGACGACCCTCTCGCTTCATGCTATCGCCGAGGCACAAAAGATGGGAGGTATCTGCGCCTTTATCGACGCAGAGCACGCGATGGACCCTGAGTACGCGCGTAACCTCGGCGTCAAACTCGACGAGCTCCTCATCTCGCAGCCGGATAATGGTGAGCAAGCCCTCGAGATTGTCGAATCACTCGTGCGCTCGGGCAAGCTCGACGTGATTGTCATCGACTCGGTCGCAGCTCTTACCCCCAAGGACGAAATCGAGGGTGAAATGGGCGCACACCACGTAGGCAAACAGGCCCGCCTTATGAGCCAAGCACTGCGCAAACTCACCGGTATTGTCGCAAAGAGTAAGACGGTGGTGATTTTCATTAACCAAATCCGCATGCAGGTGGGTGTTATGTTTGGTAACCCCGAGACTACCCCGGGTGGTAAAGCGCTGAAGTTCTACACCTCGGTACGCCTCGATATTCGCCGAATTGCGCAAATCAAAAAGGGTGAAGAAGTAGTCGGTGGCCGCCACCGCGTGAAGGTGGTGAAGAACAAGGTCGCTTCCCCCTTCCGCACCACGGAATTCGACCTTATCTATGGTGAAGGTATTAGTCGCGAGGGTGAGCTCCTCGCGCTCGGCGAGAAGTATCGCTTCGTCCGTAAGTCTGGCTCATCATACAGTTACCTCCCGCCCGGTGGTGACGCCAGTGCCGAGGTGAAGCTCGGCCGTGGCTATGACGCCTCGCGCACCTTCCTCCGTGAGAACACGAAACTTGCCGACGAACTCCTCGCCCATATCCGCGAAGCACTCAAGAGCGACGCCAAGGTAGTATCTGGCTTTACCGCTAGTCGCGGTGGCGATGATGACGATACCCCACCGGAGGAATAACATTACCAACACAACGCCGCTATGCACAAAACCACCGGCCCCCTACGGGGCCGGTGGTTTAATCGTACTGGAATGAATTAGTGGGCGGTCTGAAGCGATGCGGCACGCGTCAGGCGAATGAATGCCCGTACAAAAGAAACGCCAATCGTAACCATCACCAAGACTGCCATGATGGTGAGAAATTCACCACTGAGAAACGCGTGCTCAAAGGCACCCAGAATATGGCGTGGCAGGCTCGCCAGTGGTACTGATAACACGTTATTGGCCACCGCAGCAACATGGACCAGACGTCCAAAAAGTGCGAGTGCTGCCCCGAAGAGAAAACCACGCCAAAAAAAGCGGTGCTCGGCGATTGAGAGCACGAAACTCACGTACACGCGGTACATAATGCGGCGGCGAAAACTTTTGTTGACGGTTTCCATATGACTGGTATAACCGCGGGTTAGCGTGAAAGGTTGCAGGTTTGATTTTGTAACCCGGGATGGGTTCACTGTGTTCGAGGAGATATTGCGGTGTTATTTTAGTAGTTCTCCTCAGCATCCATGACCACCCGGAGGAAAAACTTTTTTACAGCAGGGTCTCAGCCTCCTTCCCGGCAATCAGCTTGCGGAACGCGGCCTTAGCCCGGTGAATACGAGCCTTGATAGTGCCCTCATTCTCACCGAGCGACTCACCGATATCGCGGTGCGACCAGCGCTCGAGGTAATGCAGGCGCAAGACGTGTGCGAGGCCGTCCGGCATCCGCACGAGCACGCGCTCAATCGCGTCACGGTTCATATCAACCACGGAGAGCGATTCTTCAACTGCTAAAAACTCCATAAACTCTGGATCGGTAGCCATAAAGCGCTCCCCTTCCCGACGTAGCTTTTGGTAGCGAGTGAAGGCAGTGTTGAGCAGGATTCGGTATGCCCACGATGAAAACGTTGCTCCCGGCTGCGGTTGGTAGGTATCGGCTTTCACGTAGATCTTTACAAACGCATCTTGAACCACCTCCTCCACATCGCGCTGGTCGCGAATAATTGCTCGCACTTTACGGAAAAAAGGAGCTTCGTACCGCTCGACGAGGAAGGTAAAGAGCCAGGGCTCAACACGAGCACGCATCAAAATGTCCTCATCGGGTAGGTCGCGCGGGTTGTCAGTTGAAAGGCCAAGCATATATGGTAGTATCGGGAGCGCTTATTCTAAACTATAGCACCGATTAGACTTATGGCCATCCTCTCCTATAACGAAATTACCCCCAAAAAAGTCATCCTTTGGAACGATGAACCGTACCTGGTTGTTTCCTACCACGTCTTTCGCAAGCAGCAGCGTAAGCCAGTTAATATCACGAAGTTAAAGAGCCTCAAGTCTGGCCGCGTGGTTGAAAACACCTTTCACGTCAACGAGACCGCTGAGGAAGCCGACCTCGAAAACCGCACCGTTACGTATATCTACAAAAAGCCTGGTGAGTACTGGTTCCATACGACCGGCAAGCCAGCCGAGCGCTTTGCCTTGGGTGAAGATATCATTGGTGACCAGGGACGCTTTATGAAAGAGCGGACCGACTACGATGCAATTGTGTTTGAAGACGAAATCATCGGTCTCAAGTTTCCTATCAAGGTAGAGCTGAAAGTTACCGAGGCTATGGAAGCAGTGAAAGGCAATACCAGTTCCGGTGCCCAAAAAGAAGTGACGCTCGAAACGGGGGCAACGCTCATGGTACCCATGTTCATTGGTGAGGGGGATATCGTTGCCATCAATACCGAGACGGGTGACTACGCCGAGCGGGTGAGCAAGGCATAAGCCGGCCATACAAAAAAGTGGCGCTGGTCTCGGGACGAGCGCCACTTTTATCTCCTACCGGCGGTCAGAACGCGATCAGCAACGTTATGACGCCGACTATGGCGATGCCGAGCACCACCATGAACAACATACAGCGCGGCCCAGCAATTTGCTCTCGCTCAAGGTCGACTGGTTCTTTCATCATCCTATACCTTCTCCTGTTCTGGCCGGAGGGTAGCACACGTCGCCCAGAGCGACAACCGCTTATAAAAAACATCACCCCGACGCGTCGGGGTGATGTTTTTATAAGGATGACTTCCTAGTGCTGAATGTATGGCATGAGGGCCATAAAGCGGGCTCGCTTCATAGCAGTACCCAACTCACGCTGTGCTTTCGCTGAAAAGCCGGTACGGCGACGGTTCAGGATACGAGCGTGCGGATTAACGAGGGCACCCAGGCGGGTGATGTCCTTGTAGTCGATGTGTTCGACTGGTGCCTTCTTATGGAGATTTGGTCGTTCTACTTTGTCCATAGGATTTCTTTAGAGATTGTTAATGAGGTTGTTTTTCAAGTTTTAAGGTGCATTCGCTCATTCAGTGACGAGGCGCCGAGGAGTAAAAGTGCGAGGTGTACGTGGGTGTACAGTGAGCACTTTTACGACGACGGCAACAAAGTCAATGAGTGGGCGATGTGCCTTAAAAAGGAATGTCTTCAGGATTGATTTCCTCTTCAGGGTATTCAGGCAGCCCTGGTGCTCGGTCATCTGGCGCACCACCATGAGTAGCAGCGGGGGCACCGCCACCGCCACCAGCGCGTGGTCCGAACTGAACCCGATCAGCAACGATTTCGGTACGGTACTGCTTTTGACCATCCTTCTCCCAGCTTCGGGTTTGCATGCGGCCTTCGACATACGCACTGCTGCCCTTCTGAAGATACTTTGACACCGTCTCTGCCTGCTTTCCAAAGACCACAATGTTATGGTAGTCAGTCGACTCTTGACGCTTTCCATCCCGATCATTGTAGATACGGTTCGTAGCGAGTGAGAACGAACAGACGCTCATACCGCTTGGCAAGGCCTTCATCTCCGGGTCGCGGGTGAGGTTGCCAAAGATCATGGCTTTATTCAGGTACATAAGATGAAATCTGGTTTTATGGGGTTGCTAACACCCCACTATTATACTGACTTCTCCGCCTCGTCGCTACCAGCGACCTTGGTTTCGTCCTCGGCCACTACCTCAGCCTCCACCTCGGCCACTACCTCATCGAGCAGTACCTCGTCAGTGATGGTCGTCACCCGAGTTTTTTCAATTGACTCATGGAAACGGAAAGGTGCTTGCTCCTCCTCGCGGGTCAAACGGACCAAGAGGAAGCGGAGCAGACGCTTTTCACCTTCAACCGCTTCAGTCACGGCCGCCAGAGTACGCGGATCAAGGCGAAAACGAATCCAACCAAAGTACGCACTGCTGAAGCGACGGTTACGGCCTTCGAGGTACTTTACAATCTCGTACGCGAGATCGAAACGCTCGGGTGCTTCGGTATCAAATACTTCGCCACCGGCCTTAGTAATGTGCTCTTTGAGCGACGTAAAGACGCTCTCTACTTCCCCTTCGGCGACTGTTGGAAGTACGTGGAAGGCGAGTTCGTAGGCAACCGGTTCACGGTGGACCACGGGCTCGGCCTCAGTCGCCGGCATGGTGTTGTCGTTCATGACAAACGTTGTTTATTTGGTAACGGGACGTACCTTACCATGAAAAACGCATCGCTTCAAGCCACCCAGAGACCATGCTAGAATTGACGGTAATGCGCTACCCCGCTCTTGGCTATGGCCTCCTTGTACTAATGCTCATGTTGGGTGCAAGCACCGGCTATCTCACGTGGAAAACCTGGCAAGGTAACGCGCGCGAAGAAATGCTTCTCCAGGAACGCCAATACTTTTTAAGCGAATACGGTTCGACCACCGCTACCCTGGCAGCCGAACGAACAATGGCCAGTAGTACGATTGCTGATCTTACCTACCGCCTCTCAATTACCGAAGAACAACTACGTGAGACCGAGCGCACATTGCGACGCGAGCAAGGTCGCAACCAAGAATTTGAGGAACAGATACAAGACCTCGCTGGTACCGTCGGCGTACTCGACAAACTCGCCAAGACCGACCGCGAACTACTCCAGAAGTACTCAAAGGTCTACTTCCTCAATGAAAACTACATTCCCGAACGACTCACCCAAATTGACACCCGCTATGTCCTCCCTGGCAAAAAAGACCAGTACTTCCACGCTCGCGCACTCGGCTTTCTGACCGAAATGATTGATGACGCGGCGGAAGACGGGGTCAGTCTTAAAATTATCTCGGCCTACCGATCCTTTGATGAACAAAATGAACTAAAGGATGGCTATACGCAGCAGTACGGCAGTGGTGCCAATACTTTCTCAGCCGACCAAGGCTTTTCTGAACACCAACTCGGTACCGCCGTTGACCTCACCGACCCCGGCACCAGTGGCACTTTTCAGAGCTTTGCCCAAACCTCGACGTATGCATGGCTGCTTGAAAATGCACATAAATACGGTTTTATTCTCTCCTACCCCGAGAATAACACCTTCTATATCTTTGAGCCTTGGCACTGGCGCTTTGTGGGCGAAGACCTCGCGCGCGACCTGCACCGTGACAGCGCCCACTTCTACGACTGGGAACAGCGGAAGATTGATGAGTATCTCGTGAGTATTTTTGATTAAGGACCACCAAACAGACAGCGGCGCGGACCAAAGTGGTCTCGCGCCGTTTTACATCATCCTGCTTGATGTTCTGATTGGAACAAACAACTGACGGTGACTTTCCCCGCCAACACCGCTTGAGCATCACCCGAAAATTTACGAATGATAATTGCAGCATCTGGGTCACCCTGGCGAGGGCACCCCTCGCAGACCCGCCCGCACCACAGGTACACTTGCTCCTGGTTTGTCTGACTAAGACAAGGCCCGGGGTGACGAGAGGGACGAAGGCACGACAGTTTTTTTCCCGAGTCGCAGTGAAACACTGCGTAGTTGCATTGTTCACCCTTACCGGTTGATAAACGTTTACCAAATTCACACATTACTACCCTCCTATAGGTAGGCACACGCCTACGATCGAGCCTTAGATTCTTCTTCCAGCGCTTGCCGGTACCTCTCCAGGTACCTTCTTGGTGGGATACTACATGCCGAGAGACCGCCCAATCGAACGTGCCACCTGGTATACGGTGTCCGAGGGGAAGTTTGCTCCTGGCAAACGTGTATATGGTCTCCTGTGTGGCCCTGAGGTAAATCACACGTGTACTTCCCATACTCACGTGGCGCTGTCGCAGCACATCTCGTGAATAATTTCATCTACCTACTCCTTCCTGTTCCCACCTTAGCAAATTCTCACAATCGGTACAACTGCTGTGCATTCTCGCTCAATTGTTCACGCACCGCCTCTTCTGAGAGACCCTTAACGGCAGCAATCTTCTTCACTACCTCCATCACATGCTCCGGTTCACAACGCTGACCACGATACGGCACCGGCGCCACGTACGGACAGTCGGTTTCAGCATGCATCCGGTCCAGCGGCACCGCGCAGACCACTTCTTCATAAGCTTTGGTAAAAGTAATCACGCCGGTAAACGAAACCGTAAACCCAATATCAAAAAACCGCTTCGCCTGTTCATAGGTGCCCGCATAAAAGTGGACGTTACCGGGCACCACCGCATACTGCCGCAAGATGGCGAGCACATCTTCGTAGGCACTCCGTCCCGTGGGCGAAGCACTCCCGGGCTTGGGGTCGCGGGTGTGGATCATAAGCGGTAGCTGGAGCTCGTTTGCAAGGCGCACTTGCGCGATAAATGCCGCCTCCTGCGCCTCGTAGGTACTGGCGTCGCAGTGGTAGTAGTCAAACCCACACTCACCAATACCAACCACCTTCGTCGAGGACCGGGCGAGAGTCCGGTAATACTCGCTATCGAACACCTCACCTTGACTGACAAACGCCGACCCCACCTCCTCGTCGTCATGAGCCCCCGGCGTTGTCTGAATTGGGTGAAGTCCAATAATTGCCCAAACATCATCATGCGCGTCGGCTATCTCGACCGCAAGCCGACTCGTACGCTCCTTGGTACCGATATTGATGTGCGCCACCCCCGCCTTCCGCGTGCGTGCAAGCACGTCCTCCCGATCAGCAGCAAAAGCCGATAGGTTTACATGTGCATGGGTGTCAATGTACTGCCAGGTCATACCAATACCCTACCACAACAGGTATTCGGTACATAGTTCAGTTAACTGAACTATGTAGGTGCACTGCGCTACTTAATTCAGTTAACTGAACTAGGTGAGTGGACTGCTATACTTAGTTCAGTTAACTGAACTAGTATGACAAACATCAACAAACGACCGTTACCAAAATCCCAGGCAGAATTATTGCAAACTCAATTCCACCGACTGATTGGCAGTCTCAACGAAAAACAGTCGAGTATTTTCTTTGGCCAGCTACTGGGGCATGAGGAGCGAGTCATGCTCATGAAGCGTCTTGGGGCAGTCATTATGCTCAGCGATGGACATTCGCGCTATCGCGTCGCCAAGAGCCTTGCTATCAGTCCTGCCACTGCCGACGCAATCGCCAATCGACTCGAGCACGGTGGCTATGACCAACTCCTTAAAACCATACGTACGAGCACGCAACCATACAAGCATTTTAAGGAGACCCTGTTATCTCTGGTTGGCACCGCCCTCTACCTCAGTAGTAACCGAGCACCTCGGGATCTGGTTCGCAAAAGTTTACGTCGAAAATAGTTCAGTTAACTGAACTATTTTATACTCTATGACAGACGACTGAAGAGGTTTTCGGGCTTTTGATTAGCCTTAATTGCCTCGATGATTTTGTGTGAAGTTTCTGGCATGAACGGGGCAATCAGGATTGCAATTCGATACAATTCCTGCACCAGCTTTACGACAATCACAATAGCTCGCTCTGGGTTGGTCTTCACCAATTTAAACGGTTCAGTTTCAGCAATAGTTTCATCACCTCTACCAACAAACTTCCACACCTCTTCTAAGGCAAGTGATAGATTATACTCAGCAATGTGCATGCGATAGTCCTCTGCCTTCGACAGAACATTATTTACATTCGGAAACTCAAAAGTGAATACGACTTCACCAAGATAAGCGTACTGCTCTTGATACGAGGACATCATTTTCATAACCCGAGACACTAAGTTCCCTAGGCCATTTACCAAGTGCGCGGTATACCATTCGTCGAGGCGCTCCCAGGTAACGTCGGTATCTTCAAAGGGATGGACGTGGCGAAGGAGCAAGTAGCGAGTGGCGTCGGTGCCATACTTGGCAACGAGGTCATAAGGCGAAATCACGTTCCCGATTGACTTACTCATCTTCTGCCCACCGGAGGTAATAAAGCCGTGGTAAACCACGCGGTCGGTGGCCTTTACGCCCGCACTCCGAAGCATCGCCTGCCACATAATTGACTGGAAGCGCACCTGGTCTTTGCCGGCAAGCTGTACCACCTCCCCACCCTCCCAAAACTTAGCGAAGGTGCCATCGGTATCGGACGGCCAACCCAAGGTTGAGATGTAGTTCGTGAGCGCGTCAAACCACACGTACATCACCTGCCCTTCATCACCTGGTACCGGAATACCCCAATCAAGCCGTGACTTCTCACGAGAGATGCTAAAATCCTCTAATCCTTTGCGCACAAAGTCGAGCGCTTCCTGCCGTCGCCACTCGGGAAGAATAACGCCCTCACGCGAGAGGTACTCCTCGAGGTACTGCTGATATTGAGAGAGGGCGAAAAAATAGTTCTCTTCCTGAACCACCTGACACGGCTTTTGGTGGATGGGGCACACATTTCCCTCATGGAGCTCAGACTCTTTATAGAACAACTCACAGCCGACACAGTAGAGGCCACTATACTTTTTCTTATAGATATCGCCGCGCTCGGCACAACGCTGCCAAATCGCTTGCGCCGCGGCTTTGTGCGCCGGATCAGTGGTGCGAATAAACTTGTCGTACGAGAGATTAAGCGCTGCCCCCAGTTTCTGAAATTCACCTGCGAAGTGATCAACGTATACTTGCCGATCTTGCCCCTGCTCGTCGGCCTTCTGCGCAATCTTTTGCCCGTGCTCGTCGGTGCCGGTATTAAAAAACACATCGTACGACTCGCGCCATAAACGCGCGAGTGCATCGGCTGTCACCACTTCACACGCAAACCCAATATGAGGGTCCGAGTTAACGTACGGCAAGGTAGTGGTGAGGTAACGGGCAGGCTTTTCCATAGAAATCTACTG
>CALRHO010000011.1 GCA_943359405.1 Candidatus Nomurabacteria bacterium | reverse complement strand
TGTCTGATAACAATATAGTTTCCGTAGCCACCGTTCCAGCCGCCCGTCTTCGCGACAATTACCTCACCGGCAGCAGCCGCTCGAATCGGCGCACCGGCAGCAGCGGCCAGATCAACCGCGTTAAAGCCATGGATACCCTGTGTTCGCAAGGCACCAGGAAGCGGATGAATAAAGCCAGCAGCACTACCGGTAGTGGCAGCGCCCCCTGCAGTCTTCGTTCCTGACTTCGCCCGTGCGGGGGCAGGGACGGTACCACCCGGAATAATGATAGTGACACCGGCTTGGAGTTCACTTTCAGCAAGCTGGTTGTAAGCAAGAATTTCTTCAGCGTCACCACTATAGGTTTTTGCAATTGAAGCAATCGTGTCGCCCTTCTTAATCTTGTACTGCACACCCGGAATCGGGAGGATAACCAAAGTGTCGCCGGGACGTATGGCTTTAGCACTTCTGAGGTCATTGGCCCACAAAATGGTGTTTGAGGTAACCCCAAACATTTCTGCAATCATAGAGAGCGTGTCACCTTCGCGTACGGTATAGACACTAATCTCACCACTCGAGACACTGAGACTTGAGACATCATCGGCACCAATCGGACCAGACGAAACCAGGGCTCCATCATCTGCGGTTATGTCGGCGCCGCCTCGGGCACCGTGCGGATTGGGATGTGGGTTGGCTGAGAGAAGTGGTATATCAAGGTCGCTCATCGCTACCTGGGCTGGAACGTGCGTAGTGGGCTCAGTCTTGAATAAACCGGCAAGCACACCCGCCTGCACGGTAAGCGGTATCACAATCCCTGCCGTAAGCGCGCCTAGGGCGAGTACGCGAATGCGACTGAAGGCAGCTTCTTCTGTCAGCACCAGGTGATGTCTACCATCCACACTTACCTGAGCGTCTTGTGTTCGGGGTTGAATACGAATTTCATTATGGACTCACCGCTCTTGGCAACCGCTACGGAAATTTCGGAAGTGAAACAAAAAGAGCACCAGGGCTCTCTCGTACTGTTTCTTGGGTACGGGCATAATTGTAGCGGATAGTGCCCGTTGGGCAATTGACGTACCCTTAGTTTTCCACTCCCACCCGGGTCGGGCAAAATGGGCCTTATTCTGTAGGGGTGTTTTTGCTATTGACCGCTCAAAATGATTATTGCTTGGTTTTTAGTTGCCTTGAGTCCGCTGGCAGCATTCGGGTGTGCTATAGTGGCGCCACCATGAACGACCGCCCCTACCTCTCCGGCCTAAGTGACGCCCAGAAGGACGCCGTCCTGGCCACCGCAGGACCGCTGCTCGTACTCGCTGGTGCTGGGTCGGGAAAAACTCGGGTCATTACTCATCGGATTGTACACCTTATTCACCAGGGAGTACCACCGCATGCCATTTTGGCAGTCACCTTCACCAACAAGGCCGCGAGCGAGATGCGCGAGCGTGCAACAGCGCTCATTCACCAGTTTCCGCCGAGTGACCGGGCAGCACTTGATAGCCTACCGACCGTTACCACTTTCCACGCTCTCGGGGTACGCCTGTTGCGCGAGTTTCATGAAGTACTAGGGCTTCGAAAACACTTCACCATCCTCGATCGGAGCGACAGCCTCCGCACCGTCAAACAAGCACTCATAGCTGCCCAGTATGACCCTAAAGAGTTTGAGCCGCGCCGTATTCTCAGCATGATTTCCCGCGCAAAAGGCGACGGACTTTCGTACCTCACCTACAAGGATGCTGCCCGGTCTTTCCCTGAGGAAGTAGCGGCCGCCGTATGGGAAAAGTACGAAGGTATATTGCGGGCTGAACACGCGCTTGACTTTGATGATCTCCTCGTCAAAACCTACCGATTGCTCGCAGATCACGCACCCGTACGTGACACACTTATACAGCGCTATCGCTATCTTCACATCGATGAGTACCAGGACACCAACCGGATTCAGTTTGATATTGTCCGACTGCTCGCGGGCGAGGTAGCAAACGTCTGTGTCGTAGGTGATATCGACCAAAACATTTACTCCTGGCGTGGCGCCGATATCAAGAACGTTCTGCAATTTGAACGCACCTTCCCGGGAGCGCGCACCATTGTCCTTGGTGAAAACTACCGTTCCACCGGCATTATCATCAGTGCCAGTAACGACATCATCAAGAAGAACAAGAACCGGATTGAGAAGCACGTTTTTACGAGTAACGCCCAGGGTGAAAAAATCACTCTGTTTGCGGCTATGGGCGGTAGTGACGAGGCTGACTATATTGCCCGCACCGCCGCCGACCTCGTGAAAGAAGGTACCGCACCGTCAGAAATTGCCGTCCTCTACCGCACCAACTTCCAATCACGCGCTCTGGAAGAAGCTTTTTTGCGCAACGCGGTACCGTACCAACTCCTTGGTACTAAGTTTTTTGAGCGCAAAGAAGTAAAGGATGTATTGTCCTACCTGCGCCTGGCGCTTAATCCTGATAGCCAGAGTGACCTCGGTCGCATCGTGAACGAACCAGCGCGTGGTATTGGTAAGGTGACGCTTCTTAAAATCCTTGAAGGGAAGCGGGGCGATTTTACGGGCTCCACAAAAGACAAAGTAGAAGGATTTTATGCCATTATAGAAAACATTGGTACTGCAGCCACCAACACCAAACCGTCTGAACTCATCAAATTCATCATGAAGCGGTCGGGTATTGAAGGCGCGCTGCGAGAGGCCGGAACCGAAGAAGACCTTGAGCGACTTGAGAACCTCCGCGAACTCGTGTCGGTAGCTTCCCGCTATGATGAATTGCCACCCGAAGACGCCCTCGGTGCGCTCCTTGAGCGAGCCGCCCTCGAGAGCGACCAAGACGAACTCAAAAAGAGAGAGGAGCAGGACGCAGTGCGTCTTATGACTATTCATGCCGCTAAAGGCCTAGAGTTTGACGTAGTCTTTATCACTGGCCTTGAAGAAGGACTCTTCCCTCACGAGCGCCTTGATGATGCCCGCATTGACCATGAGGAAGAACGTCGCCTCTTTTACGTGGCACTGACCCGTGCCAAGCGTCGAGTCATTCTCACCTACGCCCACCTCCGTACCGTCTATGGGAGCCAGCGTGTAAATGTACCGTCCTCATTTCTCAGTGACATTAGTACCGAACATATAGAGATTGATCATGGTGGCCGGTGGGGAAGCAGCTCAGGCTATGAAACCACTATCTACCTCGACTAAATGTGACTCAGTATGACTGAACGTTTTGAGCATAAAAAATCACTCGGCCAGCACTTCCTCAATAGTCGCGCCATCCCCGACCGGATGTGTAAAGCCGCCAACTTACAAACTGGTGACCTTGTGGTAGAAATTGGCCCCGGCACCGGCGCGCTTACTGCCATCCTACTCGAACACCCCGTTACCGTCATTGCTATCGAGACTGATGAGCGCGCGATTGCACACCTTAAGGCGCGTTTTGATCCTGAAATCAGGAGCAAAAGATTAATAATTCTAGATGCCGATGTCCGTGAACTCGACCCTGCCTCACTTGGCCTTTCTGATCACCAGTATAAGGTGGTTGCAAATATCCCGTACTATCTATCGGGCCTACTATTCCGCACGTTTCTTGAGAGCATCTGCCAGCCGAGTGATTTGGTCTTTCTCGTGCAGCGCGAGGTTGCTACGCGCATCACCCGCGACCCCAAATCATCACTTCTTTCACTGTCCGTGGCCGCTTTTGGTAACCCTTCATATATATGTACTGTCGGGAAGGGGCACTTTACTCCACCTCCCAAGGTAGATTCAGCCGTTGTGGCCGTGCGCACCATTAGCCGTGACCGCTTGGCTGGTATTGATTCAAAACACTTTTTTGACATTCTGCACCTTGGGTTTGGGCAAAAACGGAAGCAGCTCGTCGGTAACCTAAGCCGGATGTATGAACGCAGTTTGATTACCGCGACCCTTGAATCTCTTGGCTTAGCACCCACCATTCGGGCCGAAGACATTGACCTTCCTACCTGGGTGCGCTTGGTTTTGGCACTAGCTACCCACCACAAATCCACAACCTAGGACACAGCCTATACCAATAATAGACCACACGTTAGTCACAGGTTTATACCAAGGCTTGGAAGTCGGGTCAGCAGCGGGTTGGTATACTACCCCTATATGATACATCGCCTCAATCCGCGCATTGTTGGCGCCGGCATCATCGGCGTTGCGCTCGTTTTTGGTGCCTGGGTACTTAACTCTCTCCAAGCTGCTCCCATCTCACCCGAAGCCGCACTGAGCGTGGCCACCGTTCCCGCCCCCGCGCGTGCTGCTATTGCCGTAACCGACAGTGACCGTGATGGGGTTGAAGACTGGCGCGAGCCACTCCTTACTGCAGAACCCGTCATTCTTAATACCACCACGGCTACCTACACGAGAACTGATACCGTTACCGAACGAGTTGGTATTACACTCATGGAGAATTACTTTCTGGCAAAAAGTACGGGTAAACCGCTTGCAGATGTAAACGAAACCATTGCAAAACAAGCTTTTGATCAGGCGTTAACAACCGTCAGCGATACCCCGTACTCAAACCTCGACCTCATCATTCTGCCGGACGACGCGCCCGACACTATTCGTACGTATGTTAATGCGGTCGCACTCACCCTGGAAAATAATGATGTGCCAGGATTACTACACAATGTCCGTGCTTTTGAACAAGCCTTCTTGCAACAAGATGAAAAAGCCAAAAAACAGTTGGTTGCCATCGCTGCCATGTACCAGCAAAATTGTATTGATTTGCTTGCATTACCGGTACCGAGTACGGTCCGAAGTGAACATCTTTCACTGGTGAACACGATGTGCAGCATGTCAAAAAACCTGACCTCCATGGTCAACTCAAGCGAGGATCCTGCCCTGGCCCTCTTACGACTCAAGCGCTACGAAGACGATGAGGCTGCACTCGCGCAGGCAATGATTATGTTCAGTGACATGGTAAAACGGCAGACTTTTTCTCTGAATACGAATGACCCGGCGAGCATGTTTCTTAATTTTGGCTCCCCTATAAACCAGTAATCTTATGAAAATCAAACAATTCCTAACAAAGGGCGTGCTGTTTCTTTTCATTCTCTGCTTCGGCTTTACTGCAGTGTACGTACCTCAGCACTACAAACATACCGCGGGCACTGTCTTGGCCGCACCAGCCCAAGAGGGAACCCAACAGGTCAATACTGCAAATAACATTTTAACCAGAATCGAGATGGGTATTAACAATGCCCTTACTACCACGATCGCCAACGTTACGAGCCTGCAGTGGTGGTACGATCAGGTGCTCGATAAGCTCGGTTGGGCCCTCGCTAAAGCAATCCTGTCTGCCATCATGCGCGATATTGTTCGTTGGATTAACTCGGGCTTTCAGGGCAGTCCCGCCTTTATTCAAGACCTTGGTGGTTTTCTTACCGATGTGGCTGACCAGGCGGCCGGTCGTTTTATACAAGAGGTCGGTGGACCACTGTCGATTGTCTGTTCACCATTTCGACTCAATATCCAAATTGCCCTTGCTGTATCGTACAATCGCACACGGGACAGAAATGCTCGTCGCTGTACACTAACGGGCGCCCTCCAGAACATACAAAACTTTATTGGTGGTGATTTCAACCAAGGTGGGTGGGGATCCTGGCTTCAGATTACCCAAAGACCCGGCTATTATACCCAGCCTGGTGCACTACTTGAGGCTTCAACTGAGATGGGTATCCGTATTACCAATAGTCAAGGGCGGCAAGTTACCCTCGGAAACTGGGGAATGGGCTTCCTTTCCAGCAAGGTCTGCGATGACCCTCAGTCACCAACCGGAGCGCCAACCGCAGCCGGCACCCCAGGCGCGAGCCAAGGTACCCAGGCCGCCGCCGAAGGACGTAATTGCCGCATTGTTACACCAGGACAAGTTATTAGTTCACAAATTAACGAAACGCTCCAGCTTGGTAACCGTACCCTCATTGAAGCTGACGAAATAAACGAAGTTATCGGTGCTTTCATGCAACAAATGGCTACCCAGGCAATTACCAGTGCTCGAGGATTACTCGGTACCGGCGGTGGCGGAGGTCGATACTCTAATCCCAATTTCAACGTCGACCTTTATAGATCATCTGATAGCGCCGTCGACTACACACAGGCTCGTAGCACCATAAACCAATCCCTGAGCGCTACCCTAAACTACCGTGACCTGGCGGAACGGATCATCAATCGATACGAAAATTCCTACACTACCAACCCAACCATAGAAGCCCGGGCCGTGGCTGCCTATAATGAAGCCCGAGCATTGCTACCCGGTCTACAAACCAATGTAATCTCTCTGCAGTCTATCTTGGCAGATTTTGATGGTGCGACGGACAACAACACCCGAGCTACCGCGCTTAACAGTTACACCAGGATTGCAAGTTCACTCCCCATACAGGATACGGTTTCGGCACAGGCAATACGTTGGGATAATGCGCTTTCTGGCATGCTTACGCGCACCTCCGAAACGGTTGATCGGCGCGCGATGGTAGAGCAAGTAGCCCTTGAGCGCGAATATCGCAATCTGATCAATGCGGTGACAGAAAAATATGTAGCTACTCCAAGCCCGAGCGGGGCAGAAACCAACGCCTACAATCGGGCTCGCGAGGCACTGCCGACCGTACAGGCCAACATCATCACCGTACAAGACTTGATTCAACGCTATGACAATGGTGAAACTAACGAAGCCCTCGACGAGTACCGCAGCCTCCGAAGCGACCTCTCCACCGAAACCGAGGTCGATCGTGCCCGGGTAGATTGGGAAATTATCTTTGGGACGCTTTTGTAGTGGTATGATGTAGGCATGCGTCGCGCGCTCTCGGGTTATTGGCCAGTAGTCCTTGCCTCTTTGCTAGTGGTGATAGTAGCTGCACTACCGCAGCTTACTTTCGCCAATAATGCACAAACATCTGGCCTAGGTTTTGAAGGCGTCAACAACGTCATCAAACTGGTAGTGTGGACCATTACGGCCCAGTTCTTTGGATTTCTCGTTTGGGTCGGTGGCGGGATTCTTGACTACAGTATTTCAACGTTCATTATCCAGTTTGGTAGTGGCTTTCAGAGTTGGGGTTTAGGGTTTGCAGTCAACAACTTGTGGACAGTGGTGCGAGACCTCTTCAACCTCACCTTTATCTTTGCCTTAGTCTATATTGGCTTTCGGATGATTCTCGACAGCGACGATAGTGGGGCAAAGAAGGCGATTGTAAATCTCGTGATTGCGGCCCTCTTAGTAAATTTCAGCCTGTTCTTTACTAAAGCCATCATTGACTTTACAAACATCACAGCCACCCAGGTAGCCAACGTACTCTACCAAGGCCAAGATCCCACCACCACCGGCTCTATTAGCGGTACCTTTATGACTATCATGAATCTTCCCTCGGTGCTGGGGCCTTCTGGCACCGCCGGAGCAGCACCAAATGCCGCACAGGCCTCCTGGGCGTATATCCTCGGCACCATGGTCCTAAGCCTCATTGCTGCCTTCTCATTCATAGCCGGAGCAATCCTGATTGGTATACGCTTTATTGTGCTCAATTACTTCATGGTGATTTCTCCGGTAATGTTTATCGGTCGAGTATTTCCATTTCTCCAATCGTGGCAGAGCGGATTTTGGTCTGCCTTTCTCAAAAATGCGTTTTTTGCGCCGGCATTTCTCCTCATGCTCTACTTCTCAGTGTACATTCTAGAAAATCTTGGTGGTCTTCGTAACAACAACCCCGGCCTTGAAGCAACGCTTAATGGTGTACAACCTAACGTAAACGCACTCGCCATCTTTCTCCTGGCGGGCGGGTTCCTGATTGGCTCAGTTCTCCTTGCTCAAAAGATGAGTGTGGTGGGGGGTGCGGTAGCGGTAAAAATGGGTAATCAAGCACGAGGTAGAATCCAGGGCGTCATTGGCAAAAACACCCTCGGACGAGCTGCCCAGACCTATGATAAAAACTTAGAAAAGAAGGGAGTTTCAGAGCTTAACTGGCGCCGCAGTGCGGCTATACCACTAGCCAAGAGCAAATATGGTGGGTCATATAACCTGAAAGAGGTGAAGGAAGCTTCGGAAAAAGCCGAGCGAACACTAGCTCGTGAAACAGCCGTTTCAAACATTAAGAACGCAATCAGTACCAGTGTAAAAAACCCCACCGATTCGACCGCCAAAGTTGCCATGGAGCGAGCGCTGGCAGAGGCTAGTAATGAACAAATTAGTAAAGTACTTGGTGGCGCAAAACCAGGTACTCCAGAATACAACGCAATCATCGCCGGCCTGTCTTCAGGGCAGTATGAAGCAGTCCTAAAAGCCAAAGACGAGGACATTAACGATGCCGACAAAATACAAATTGCCCTAGCTCGCCAAGCCGCTATCACTAACGCAATCCAAGAGAAGGGTAATCTCGAGTTAGCCACCAAGGAAGCTCGTGACGAAGTCAAAGCCGCCGCTTTGGCCAGTGGCGCTACTGATGCAGAAGCAACGAGAATGTCGGTTACTGCCGACGTATCTGCTAACGCCAAAGCCAGAGCGGCTCAGATGAGTGGCTTAGATGGCTGGAAGCGGGCTTTTGGTAAAGCCACAGGCGAGCAACTTAAAACCCTGGGGGCTGAAACCATTGAAGCCAATGCTGAGCACCTTTCACTTTCACAAATTGATGATATTAAAAAGAGTAAAGATTTCACCGATACAGAAAAAGATCGGATCTTGACGAGGCATAAGAGTAGCTTGTTACAGAAGTTCAGTGGTCTGGTGTCTGCGGGCTCCCCAGAAGATATCCTTAAGGGCTTAAAAGATGAGGACGTGGCAAAACTCTACTCCGAGATACTCGTTGATAAAGAACTCACCCTGCATTTTACAAGCGGTATGCTTGGTGAAATGATACGGACACTCAAAAAGGGCGAGCGTACGGTTATACGTGACGCTATCATTGGTGCTACCCCTGCCCCTGTTGCCGGCAGTGCTGCGCACTGGCTGATGCATTCGTCTCGCGGACAAACCTTCTAGATACGTATGGATATCACTGACGAACAGCGCGAGGAACGCTTTGCACAATCATCACCCACTGCAAAAAAACTCTACGAGGACGGGGTCGGCTTATTGGCTGTATTTTCAAAACATCACATTCCGCAGGCAAGATACCGTGACTATGCATTGCTCGTGGGCGATGTGGTGCTCGGCTTGATCAACCGGTCTGACCTAGTTACACTGTTTGCCCAAAGACTCGGCCTCTCTGAGATAGCGTCTTTACGACTCACTGCTGACGTTCTTGAGTTTCTTGCCCCCCTCCATCAAACACAACCCCTCCACCAAGAAATCGCCGAGACCGAGGCGGCACTGGCACAAACTATCCCCGTCCGGACCATGGCCCGCGACATGCACGACCTCGAGAGCCAAGCGCCAGCCGAAGCACCGGTGTACCGCTCCGAACAACCCAGTGTACGAAACCGACCCCTGACCGACATTCCACGCTGGGATAGTGAGCGCACATAACGGGGTGGGGATAGAAGCGTTACCGCTACCCTGCACATACTGTGTCGTTGCGGTATACTTTACCCATGCGTTTTGAGGTACCGCAGTTCATCGAAATCGAAGACCGCATCATCGGTCCGTTTACCTGGCGACAGTTTCTCTACCTCGGCGGTGGGGTAGGGATGGGGGTTGTACTGTTTCTTACCACACCCTTTTTCGTATTCCTCCTGTTTGGTTTGCCGTTGGCTATCATCGCGCTGGCGCTGGCCTTTTACCCGATCAACAATCGCCCATTTTCTTTCTTCTTAGAGGCAATGTTTAACTACTTTTATAATTACCGCCTCTACCTCTGGCGACGCAAAGACAACGTCGTGTACAAAGAACTGACCGCCCCCGTCGCTGACCGTTTTATCAGTACCCCCGAGACAACTACTTCACCTAAGCCTACAACCTCTATTGCTTCACTCGCTCGTAGGCTCGAAATGCAAGCTCTCCAAAAGAAAGATTCCTAATCTATGCCCAAAGCCACCCCCGCCAGCCAAGAATTTGTAAACATCCGTGACATTCGTGATGGTGTGGTGATCCTAAAAAACGGCCAGTACTGTAAGGTGCTCCTTGCCTCTTCCATCAACTTTGCCCTAAAATCCCAAGACGAGCAGCACGCCATCCTGCTCTCGTTCCAAAACTTCCTCAACACCCTTGATTTTTCGATCCAGATTTACATTCAGTCCCGCCGGATGAACATTGAACCATATCTTGAAGTACTTCGTGGTCTTGAAGACAAACAAAGCAATGATTTGATGCGCGTACAGCTCCGTGAGTACGTACAATTTATCAAAACCTTTACTACTGAGGTAGAGGTGATGACCAAGAGTTTCTTTGTCATTGTGCCCTATACAGCCGCTCCGCTTAATCTATCCAAGAACCTTGGTTCCTTTCTCGCACAAGGGAAGCAAGCACTGAGTACCTCGGAGCTCCGCTTTGAGGAGCAGCGTATCCAACTCGACCAACGAGTAGCCGTGGTTGAGCAGGGACTATCGCAACTAGGCGTGCGCACGATCGCCCTTTCCACCGACGAGCTCGTCGAATTCTACTATCATGTCTACAATCCCGGTGACCCGACTACGAATGCACCGTCACTACAAAACTAGCGCCTACAAAATCTATGGGACTCTTTGACTTTCTTAAGCCGAAAACTACAAACTCCGCCGAGGTTGATCTTGGCGACCACCTCCTTACCATCACTGATGTGATAGCGCCGAGTGCAATCTCGATTGGTCCCCGCAGTATTAGCATCGGCGGAGTCAATGCCCGTGTCTTTTACGCCGTTGCCTATCCTCGCTACTTGACCGAAGGCTGGCTCCAACCCATCACTAATCTCGAACGGGAGCTCGATATTTCTATCTTCATCCACCCCATCAACACGGCGGATATGCTGAAGAAGTTCCAGAAGAAAGTGGCCGAGGTGCAAAGCCAAATCAACATGAAAGCCGAACGAGGGGAAGTACGAGACCCCCAACTCGAGGCTGCCTATCAAAACCTTGAAGACCTCCGTGACAAACTCCAACAATCCGAGGAGCGCCTTTTTGATGTTGGTCTCTACATTAGTGTCTACGGTGCTGACGAGGCCGCCCTTAATAAGGCCGAAAATGACATCAAGGGCATGCTCGACTCACGACTTATCTATATTAAGCCTGGCTACTTCCAGCAGGAACCGGGCATGAAAAGCATCGTGCCGCTTGCTCAAGATGAGCTTTTGGTGCACAGCAAGTTTAATTCTTCACCACTTTCGAGCTTCTTTCCATTTACCTCATTTGACCTTACTGCCGACAACGGTATCCTCTACGGTATCAACCGCCACAACTCGTCACTCGTTCTCTTCGACCGCTTTAGTCTCACCAACTATAACTCTGTCACCTTTGCCACCTCCGGGGCCGGGAAGTCATACACCCTCAAGCTCGAAATTCTTCGCTCATTGATGTTTGGGACCGAGGTAATTGTGCTTGACCCAGAGCGTGAGTATGAGTACTTGGCAGAAGCCACTGGTGGTCGTTTCTTTAATATCTCATTGTCTTCCGACCACCACATCAACCCTTTTGACCTACCGCCGCCCCAAGACGACGAGGACCCACACGACATTCTGCGCAGCCACGTCATAGAGCTCATTGGTCTTTTCCGCCTCATGCTCGGCGGCCTCTCACCGGAGGAGGAAACGCTCATTGATCTGGCCATTCACGAAACGTATGCGCTAAAAGACATCACCGGTGATGCCAGCTTCGCCGGCATGGAACCACCCCTGCTGTCTGATTTTGAAATGGTGCTTGCCGGCATGGACGGTAGCGGCTCATTGATTACTCGTCTCCAAAAGTACACCTCGGGTACCTGGTCGGGTTTTATGAACCAACCCACGAACGTTGATATCAATCAAAAATTCGTCGTGTTCTCGCTGCGAGATATGGAGGATGAGCTCAAGACCATCGCTATGTACATTGTGACCAATTTTATTTGGAGCGCAGTACGTCGACGTCTCCAGAAACGACTCCTCGTTATCGACGAAGCCTGGTGGATGATGAAAAGTGAAGATACCGCCTCGTTCCTCTTTAGTCTCGCTAAGCGTGGCCGTAAGTACTACCTCGGTATCGCTACCATCACCCAAGACGTGGATGACTTTCTCCGTTCTCCGTATGGCGTGCCGATGATCACCAACTCGTCAATCCAGTTCCTCATGAAGCAGTCACCTACCGCCATTGATAATATTCAAAAAACCTTCAACCTCACCGATGAGGAGAAATATCTCCTGCTTGAGTCAGGGGTAGGGGAGGGCATTTTCTTTGCCGGTCTCAAGCACGTGGCCATCAAGGTCATTGCTTCGTACACCGAGGACCAAATCATCACCTCCGACCCCTCGCAACTTCTCCAGATTCGTAAGGCGCGTGAGGAACTGCGTGCTACTCGGTCGTAGTACAATGGCGGCATGGCCCGTCCGCTTTCAAAACAGGAGCTTGCGCGTAGGGCAGTCGATTTTCCTATCTCTACCCAAGATGAACCGTACCAAACTACCAGTGACCGCTTCAAAAATATTCAAGCCGAACGCCTGACAAACCCCACCCGAGAAACCAACATTCGTGACGAGCAGAGTCGGCAAAAACAAGCTGATTTACAAGAACTTCAAAGAGCCGCTCTCTACCAACAGTCACCAGCCTCCGCCCGCGCGTATGACGGAGAGATTGAGCTGGCGGCTTTGGCTGAAAACACCCGTGGCTACAGCACATCCCAAAACGCTATCGAAAGCGCTGCAGCAGTGGCCAAAAACACACCGGCGGCGATGTGGATGACCGCTTGGCATACCTGGTTTTGGTTGACGTTTCAGGTACCGTTGGCGACTATTTCACTTGCGTTTATTGGCTTGCAAGCCGCAGTTGAAGGTACGTGGCTCGGGAGACTCTTTCAGGGTGTTATGGGGGTTATAAATGGTGCTGCTCGCATTTTTGGTGGTGATTTCTCGCTCCTCACCCCTATTAACATTGCCCTGGCGCTCCACTTCCTCGTATTTGGTCTTAGTATGCTTGGTCTGATTGGGACCATTATGTTATATGCGGTACGAGGTCAGCACCCCCTGGGGGGAGACCGTTCCGGCGGAAAGTTTACTGCTCTACTCCTGTGTTGTATTGGCTACAGCGCGCCCGTCCTCAACTTATTTCCTTGGGTTGGCTACTACATCTACGTCATGTGGCGTTCCCGCTCGTAAGTCAACCCTGGCCGTGTACAATACTGCGCACGGTGTATGGTATTCCTTGCTACAATACTGCTACATGCTGCGTGTTTTTCTTTGTCTCTGCCTCGTGGTACTTAGTACACCTCTCTACGCCGCTGCCCAGGTAACCGGCAGTCTCATTGGTAGCGGGCCATCGCTTGACCTTTCTCCACGCTACCCTGAACCAAATCAACTCGTTACCGTTAGTCTCAACGACTACGCGAACAACGCGGGCGGAGGTACTATTCGTTGGTTTGTCGACGGTCAAGAACTGCCCGAATCCACCAACCAACGCCAAATTTCAATTGTGTCTGGACCAAACGGAAAGAATCAGCTTGTTCGTGCCCGCGTCACGACCCAAGACGGCCTAGCGCTGAATGTTGAGCACACCATCACACCGTACTATCTCGACTTGATTATTGAGCCCCAAACTCGGGTTCCGGTACACTACACGGGCCGGGCGCTTCCGAGTGTCGAGAGCCAAGTGAATGTAAGTGCCATCCTGAGTGCACCCCTTTCACCAAACCAACTCATCTACAGTTGGCGCATTAACGATACAGTCCTCTATAGTGGACCGGTGCTCGGACAAAATCGTGCTGTTTTTACCATGCCGCAAGGTAGCGCTATCGTATCGGTTAGTGTCAGTAGTGGGGAGCGCCTGCTCGCGAGCCGTTCAATTGAAATTTTTAACACCGAGCCCATAGTGCATTTTTATGCCACCAATCCACTCTATGGCGTAAGCCGCCTTCCCGTACACGAGCGTTTGATTCTACTTGGTAGCAGTGCCACCGTTCGAGCCGAGCCTTACTACCTCGACCTCGCTACCTACAACGCTCCTGATTTCCTCGAGTGGACCGTGGCCGGTGGTGTAAGCGGTACCCGCACAAGCAATCCTTACGATCTGACGGTGACCCGATCGGGGATAGGCAATGTTGGTTTCCATGTTCGCAACCTCACTCAGGTGCTCCAGGGTACCCAAGGTGGATTTGCGGTTGAGTGATTATGAAAAAGACCATACTTGTTATTGGGGTCGCGGTCATCGTAGTAGGGCTACTCATTGCAGCCTGGATATATGTGATGTTTTTTGGTACCCCACGAGAACTTCCCGATTTATCCAATCCTTTTGGCTTTGGTGGTAGTGAGCAAGGTCAGCCCCTACCGCAGGAGCCGGTAGTCGCTACCACGAGCACCGCCAATCCGGTCGTCAACGTTACCGGCAAACCCTTGCGCCAACTCACCACTCGACCCGTCATTGGCTACCGAGAACTCACACAAACCGGCACTAGTAGCATTCTACTTTATGCTGAAGCTGGTACCGGACACGTCTATAGTATTGACCTTACAACCGGGGCCGAAAGCCGACGTTCAGGAACAACCATCATTGAGGCAGCTGAGGCGGTCTTCAGTGCTGATGGCGCCTTTGTGGTCTACCGCTCTGGTTATAACCGAGTAGCAAAAACGGTGATTGGCACCATGAGTTCGACTACTGACAGCCTCACCACGAATGAACTTGGTGAGTTGGCTGAAAATATGCACATTGAAGGAAACGAGGTGCTTTTCTACTCTGTCCGCGGCAATAGCGCTATTGGCAAGAGCCGCAACCTGCGCAGCGGCGCAAGTAAAACTCTTTTTACGCTACCAATGAGTGATCCGGTGGTGCTCTGGGGAAGGGGGGAGACGGCAGATCATTTTATCTATCCAAAACCAAGCTATCTACTGCCAGGGTATGTGTATCGGGTGGGGAGCGGGGGTGGTCTTACGCGTCTCCCCGTTTCTGGCTTCGGACTATCTGCCTTCCGCAGCGGACCGTTTGTTGGTATTAGTACAGTAGACCCGGGGGAAGAGCGATACGAAACAACCATTATCGACACCTTCGATAATACAATTATTGACGGGCTCGGTGCTTTCATTCCTGAAAAGTGTGCTAGTTCTCTAGAAATCCTCGGCAGGATCTGGTGTGTACAAGGCAATTCGTCAGCAGCCTTTGGATATCCTGATACCTGGCACCGCGGGCAGGTGGTCAATAACGATGTCGTCGTGGAACTATTTTTTACGGCCACTAGTACTACTATTACTACTTTAGTAGATACTCTGACCGACAGTGGTCGCACAATTGATGGCTTCAACCATAGCAGTGGACCAGACGGTACAAACCTCTACTTCATTAATCGCTTAGATAATACCCTCTGGCTGTATGATCTCGACAATTAAACAGTATCCGCACGTGCTTATTTTACTATCGGTATTTATTTTATTGCCAACAGTAGTCAACGCGGGTGTTACGTACCAACCACTCGTTGGTATTCCAGGTGTCGACAACGCGGCTAGTAACTTCGACCAGTACATCAATCAACTGTACTTTGTCTCTATCAGCATTGCGGCGCTCCTGGCGGTCATCAAAATCATTATCGGGGGAGTGAAATGGATGCTCACCGATGTGGTGACCCAAAAATCTGATGCTAAGAACGATATTCGGAGTGCACTTTTAGGACTATTACTCATCATTGCGGCTGTACTAATTCTTGGAACCATTAACCCACAACTGACAAATCT
>CALRHO010000010.1 GCA_943359405.1 Candidatus Nomurabacteria bacterium | reverse complement strand
TCGTGCTGCCGGTCAGGGACTCGAACCCCAATAGCTGGTACCAGAAACCAGAGTCCTACCATTAGACGAACCGGCAATATGTAACTTCTACTTCGTAAGTTCGAGTCTGGACTCGATCCTTACAGGATCAGTACAGGTTGCCAGTATTTTATTTCGTTTCCTCATAAAATACTAGGCAACCTCCTGAAACAGTCTCCCAGACTGTTTCAGCCCCAATAGCTGGTACTAGGTGTATCGTCATGGGGTGACGATACACGGAGTCCGGTTACCAGACGAACCGGCAAGGTTCATATTTCTTCGTCTGCAGCTCCTCATTCCACTTCTGGTGGCACTATAGTGCCAGAAAATCAAGAAGATTCAAGGGCACTCGCCCACAGCTGGTGAGGTGGCCTAGGAGCGTAAGTGGGTGCCCTTTCCTTCGGTGATCAGGGTCCAGGCACAGGCATCACGGGCACCCGAGGACCCGAAACGTAAATGTGTTATACCGGTATTTTTGTGGCGCATGATTCGCAAGAAACGCAAGAGTGCGCGAGCGAGGGGAATGGCTTTGGGACGACAGCGGTGTTCAACAAAAAGATTAATGAACACTGAGTGCGAAACTACTACTACCCGAGCGTCTATCGGTAATGATTCTAGGTACGCTCGCGCTTCCAAGAGACGAGTGATGAATTCAGGATAACTCTCGCCATCACCGTGCTTTCTACCATAAAACCAAGTCACCAGGTAACGAAGCGTAGTTAGTCCGATAAAACGCTGGCCGGTAAGCACTGCGGGGCGTCGGAGCTCTTCAAACAAATGGCTGGTAGCGGGCGTAAGCCCCGTCGCGAGAGCAAGCACTCGAGCCGTCTCGACAGCACGGAGGTTGGTGCTGGTTACCAGGTGGGTAGGTGCAAAATCGAGTACCGCCTCTTGCAGCCGTGCCACCTGCTCCTTCCCCGCTTCATTGAGTCGCGTATCAGGATGCTGGTGGCGCCAGGCACGATTGCCATCGGTCTGGCCATGTCGAATCAAAAGTATTTCCATACTACCAACTAATCATCAGCAAAGTGCGAGTGGTCATTAAAGGAAAGAATACTCCAATGGTCACTTTCGATTTCGCGCCGCAGGATAGTAATGCCAGTATTATGAGTCCGAAGCGTTCGACTATTATGTGTCCATACGTCTTGGGTAAGAGCCCGCTCCATGAGTACCGTCGAGACTAGGCAGCGCACAAAGTGACCATGCGACACTACAAACAATGTCTCCTCACCAAATGAGGCAAAGTAATCAAGAGTATCAAGGGCTCGCTTTTGAATATGAACAAACCTTTCGCCATCGTCGAGACGCCACTGTGGATCCTCCACAGAAACTCCTTCATGCTTGAGAAACGCCTGATACGCTGGCTCAGTGTGAGAGAGGCCCCACAGCGATCGGGGACGCAACACCTCGTGTACTAGAGGCTGTGTAATAATTTCATGATCAGTCACCCGAGCGATGTACTCAGCGGTTTGCTGTGCCCGGAGCATATCACTCGCTATTAAGTGATCAAATTCTAAATGCTTGGCCCGCTCAGCAAGACGCATGGCCTGACGATGTCCCTGCTCAGCAAGCGGATCGTCAAACCCTTGTACCGTCTGTGCAATATTTCCTTCGGTCAGTCCATGACGGGCAACGTAAACGTGTTGAACTGCCATACTACTTCGTTTCTTTAGTAGTTACCTCAATGATAGCAATTTCGAGCGGAAGCCCGGGCAAAGGTGAGCGAGCAAGTTGCTCGGCGGCAGTGAGGAAATGCAGGAGCATGTGGGAATTGAGTGGTGAGGCTGCCCCACGCTTAACAATGGTGGTAATGGTCGCACGTGCCGCCTCCCCAAAAGCCGCGAGGATTGTCGTCTCCTCAGCCGGCACGTGGCGCAAGAGCAACACTGCTCGAAACTGCTCCAGAAACAATCGCACAAACATCCCCATATCGACATGGGCGGCTGTCGCGTCAGCGATGGTCGCTAGGGCGCCAGCCGTATCACGCGCATCAAGCGCGGTCAGGAGACGCGTGAGTAGTGCGACCCGCGGCGCACCAATAATGGTAGCCACTTCATCAGCACCCCCAATCTGGTCACCGGAGGCGAGGATCACCTTCTGGGTAATGCCGAGCGCATCACGGAACGAACCATCAGCCGCAATCGCAATGAGGTCCGCGGCATCGGGAGCGAGTGCAAAGCCTTCTTTGCGCGCCACGTCAGTCACTGCCTCAGAAAGCACGGCACGACTCGGACTACGGAAACGAAAAACCTGACAACGTGATTTGATCGTATCGAGGAGTTTGTCTTCCTCGGTGGTGGCGAGGATAAAGACCACGTGCGCCGGTGGCTCTTCGAGGGTCTTAAGGAGGGCATTGAATGCCTCCTTGGTGAGCATATGCACCTCGTCGATGATGTACACCTTGTACGCTGATTCATATGGCACCGTGTGGACCGCTTCACGGAGTTCACGCACGTCGTCGATGCCTCGATTACTCGCCGCATCGATTTCGTACAGGTCGAGGTCAGTGGTACCAAGCGCACGGGCAAACAGGCGAGCGGTGGTGGTCTTCCCCGTACCGCGAGTACCACAAAAAAGGAGTGCGTGCGGAATCTCTCCCTTTCGCAAGGCTCCCTCCAGCACACGGATGATATGGTCTTGGTCGCGAACTTCAGCAAAGGTTTGTGGTCGGTACTTGCGGTACAGTGAAGCGTGTGCGGCAGTCATGGCGGACAGTATACCAGATTATTCAAAGCGAACCGACGAGCGCACAAACTCCCGCAACGCCGCCACATCGGCAGCCAGATTACTACTTCCGAGTACGACGTACCCCACTTGGCGGCGGCCAGCCGTAAACGACTCATCAAAAAGTGCGACGATGGTGCGTCCAGCGGCCTCAGTATAGCCATGCTTGCCACCCAAGTACCCTTCCTCATGAGCAACCGGACTATTGTTAATCCACCCCGTCTCGGAGCTAATGTATTGTGAGAGTGTCGTGATATCAAAGATATACGGATGAGCAGCGTACAGACCGGTGGTAATCAGCGCTAGGTCTCGGGCCGTAGCAACGTTACGGTCTGAGAGTCCCGAGGTATCGACAAAACGCGTTGCTGGCGAAGCACCATAGGCAGTGACAATCTCATTCATCGCTGTTACCACTTGGTCATGGTACGCACGCTCAAAAACTGCAGCCGCATCATTACTCGATTCCAATAGTAACGGGAACAGGAGGTCTCGATACGTGTATACCTGCCCTGCCTCCAACTTCCCGGCCCGACCCTCAGCCGCAATATCATCCCAAATAAGCGTCGTCGTTGCCTCAAGCGGCACCACTACCGTGGCCACTGCTGCTGCTGGTAGTTTTGTTACGGATGCCACCGGATACGGCGTCTCAGCATCTTGTGCTGCCAACAGAGCACCGCTCGTGGCATCAAAAATAGCATACGAACGAGCTGTTGAGAGCACGGGGGCACCCGCATCAAAATGATAAGCCGGAACATGTCCGGGCGTTGGCGCGTAGTGTGGCACCGACGCGGATACCACATACAGCACACCCGCAATACACACCAAGGCAAGGAGCGAGATTTTACCTACCAAAAACCAGACAACGACGCGCTTTACCATGCGCCTTCATAATACCAACAACTCCCCACCAAAGGGTGGGGAGTTGTGTGCAGTGATCCTGAAAAAACTACTTCTTTGCTGCTTTCTTGGAAGCTGGCTTAGCGACAGGCTTCTGAACTTTCGGCGTAACCGACTTCTTGGCGGCAACGGGTACTTTTGCCTTGGCAGACGACTGGGGAGAAACTTTCTTCGTAGACATAGCTGAGCGAGCCTGCTTCCCGGCCGCCAGCGCACCGGCGGCGTTCTTCGCGATTACCTTCCAACCAGCCTTCATCTCTTTTTGAAATTTAGCCAGATCGGCTTTAGAAATTTTTGACAGTTCACCATGCGCCTGACTAACCTTCTCAATCAAATCTGTATACTCTTCCTCGCTCATGGTTTTAGCCTTTTCGAGGCCTTTCATTACTTCTTTCTTTGCACTGTCTACCCAACCCACTACCTTCTTTCGGTTTTTGGTAGCGTCTTTACTCCCGTAGAGGAAGTAGGCACCAGCAGCAGCTACCGCCGCCGCCGTGAGACTGGCTCCCACCCCAACCTTTGCACCCGTACTAACCTTCACACCCTTCTTACCGACCGGAGCTACTGATTTCTTTGAAGTTGCCATAGGAATTAGTTATAGGTGATTAACGTCAATCATCCTCATCGGTCTCGGCTTCATCTGACGTCTTGCGCGAGCGACGAGAGCGACTTTTTGGCACTGAGGCCAGCATACCAACAATGCGCATAAATCCTCCTTTCATAGAGTTTCGGACAAACGCCACATCATCGGCAATAAGTTCACTGCCAGCCTCAATTCGCTCCATGATTCGTCGCACACTCTGTGCAATCTTGTATACGTGGTACAGAATTAAGCAGACAAACAGACAGAAAATGACCGTGGCCACACTGGCAATAAAAAAGAAGATATTGGCATGTAGCACTTCGCTCATCCCATCTAGTGTACAACGGAGGCCTTCCTAGCCACGGTGCGTAGCCAGGAAAGCGTGGACAACTGCCGCTACTCCCGCCGGAGTCTCTTCAGCCATAAGTTTGGCGCGTAGGTCGACTGCGCCGGGGAAACCTCCCACGTACGCCTTATAGTGCTTCTTCATAATGGCAAAGTTCTTAAAAGGCAAGAGTTCGTGAAAGAGGTTGGTGTGTTCGACCAATACCGCAAGGCGCTCTGGCAAGGTGACGTATTCAATCCCCTGAGTGCTCATATCGTGTTCGACAATAGTGTCGCGATTAACACCGTGGGTTGGCAGTGCCGTGAGCCGAAGTGGCAAGCGGCGCGTCGGATGAAAAAACCAGGGATTACCAAAGAGCGCCCGCCCGACCATTGCTCCATCCGCACCTGTCACCGCAAGCTTGGCGAGGCCATCTTCACGCGAGAGGACATCACCGTTACCAACAATCCGTGTCATAACACCAAGTTCATCGCGAAGCTTTACCGCTGCCGCCACACGCTCCCAGCGAGCGGGCACTTTACTCAGGTCCTTGCGGGTACGTGCATGAAGGGTGAGCGCAGCGGGCTCACTCGCTAAGAGCTGTGGTATCCAAGTTTCTAGTTCGTCTCGATGGTAGCCGAGACGGGTTTTGACTGAGACCGGAATACCATCGGAAGTTCCAGACTTCGCACCCCGCTTAGCGGCCGTGATAATTGACGTTGCTACTGCCGGGGTTTTTATCATCGCTGATCCACAGCCTTGCCGCTCGATACTGCGATCGGGACAGCCCATATTGATATCAACACCGTCAAAACCGAGTTCGCGACACAGTGCCGCGGCGTACTCCATATGCCCCGCGTCACTGGTAAAAAGTTGCGCCACAATCGGCCGCTCTTCATCAGCATAGATGAGATCAGCCATCAGTTTCTTTTTTCCTTCCTCCGTAGCACGGACCAGACCATCGGCAGAAACAAACTCAGTCCACATGACATCGGGTCCTCCGGTGGTGCCATCACTGCGGATATGCGCACTGTACTTGGCAATCAACCGCCGAAAGGGTGCATCAGTTACATCCGCCATCGGCGCGACGGTAAGAAAGGGTTTTGGTAATGTTTCCCAAAAATTCATGCTGGTACTCTACGGATAATATGGCAAAAGACAAGTACGAGCCGGGATCACGCCTCACTTTTGACTTTTACCTTTGTCGCCGTCATGATAGTGGTCATGACCTGGCTCTCTGATGAAGATTATCAGTTTATCTACACACGTGTTGTACGACTTTGTGTGGATCTTGTAATCAAAAACGAAGCGGGCGCCATTCTCCTCACCAAGCGAACCATCCCTCCTCAATCCGGTACTTGGCACCTACCGGGAGGTGGCGTGCGCTTTGGCGAGACAATCGACCAGGCGGCGGCGCGGTTGGCTACGCAGGAGCTCGGTATCACGCTCCGACTCGATACCCTACTCGGCATCTGCGAAATGCCTGGAGAAGTAATGAACGAAAATGATATCCGACACAGCGTTAGTGTTGTATATCAAGCCACCATCGTCAGCGGAACGCCCACTGTCAACACTGAGGCCTCTAGCCTGTCGTTCTGTACCACCATCCCAGCAGAAATTTACCGCGAACACGGACAGTTTCTTCGTACGCACCATCTCCTACCCGACGCCTCCTAATTGGTCGTAGACGCCGCCGAGTTGTCGACGCTTGTGCTCGTAATCGTGTTATTGGGTAGCGGAGCAAGCACATCGCTAGTACTGGTCGAGCTCGAGGCTACCGTCAGTGCCACATCCTCTTCGCTCACATACACTTTGTTACCAAAACGCAAATCTATGTAATGAAAATCACCAGCAGCGAGGGGAGCAAACGCTTCAGCCTGTAAAATAGTGGCGAGATTAGCAGCCACCGTTGCGGCCGGGTCGCGGAGTGAGGCGCGGAGCTCTCCCCCCGTCGTGAGTCCATAATAGGCATCACCAGCAGCATCAACCTCGACATTTTGCACAAATAGTCCTTGCTCGCCGAGCAGTGTGCTCATGGTGACCACGTTCCAAAAATCATCAAACGGTAGCACGGTAGCTTTTTCGGTTGGTGTCTCGGGGGTTTTAAAGCGTATAAAACTCCCACCCGTAAGCTGGGGAGCAGGCGCAAAGGCAAAGCCGCGTTCATTCACAAAGTAACAAACTTCTGACGGTCCGAGGGCACACCACAATGCAAATGGTGCATGCTCGCCGTACGTAACGGAAAGTTCAGTAAAAGAGGTATGCAACACAATCACATCGCGAATGCGCTCGACTTCTTCAACCGCCTGAATAATGGCGCCTTGTGGGTAGAATAAAAAAAAGCGTTTGGGGATGAGTTTGCCATAAGTACCCGCCAATTGTTCTTCAACGATCGCTGTCACCACAGCCGCATCAATCGTTTCACCTCCAGCTACAGTCACGGTAGTAATGGTGAGTGCCGGAAGACGCGTGAGATGGTATACGCCGGTAATCATGAGTGTCACCACCAACACGAAGCCGACACCACGTGCGATTTGGCCAAGGAGCGCTTTGGTATGAGCGGAAATGTTAAAACGTTTCGGAGCAGGTTTATTGAGGGGCCCGAGATTTTTCTTAGGGAGCGGCTTTTCCATTGCCCGTCATGGTACCACAAGCAATACCTACCGATAACGACACCGCACAAAGAACCTCCCTTGTCGCACCACGGAGAACGCGCACCCTCGTTACCCGATTACCGCTTTCCCAAAGTACTTCACCAGTGCCTCAGGTACCCGCACCGTCCCGTCGGCCTGCTGAAAGTTCTCAACGAGAGAAACGAGAATACGTGGCGTTGGAATCGCCGTACAGTTCAGTGAGTGCGCGTAGCGCATTTTCCCCTCAGCGTCACGGTAGCGAATGTTAAAGCGGCGGGTCTGGAAATCATGGAAATATGACGCCGAGCTGATTTCACGATACTTGCCTTCTCCGGGCACCCAGAGCTCGATATCGTACTTCTTTACCTGCCCCTGCCCAATATCGGCGCCGCAGTTAAGCACGGTGCGGTATGGGATACCGAGCGACTCGATAAATTCCTCGGTATTGCGGTTGATCCACTCATGTAGACGGACGCTCTCCGCGTGCGACGCTTCACACAAGACCACTTGCTCGACCTTAAAGAATTCATGGACGCGGATAAGTCCTTTGACATCCTTGCCATGACTACCAGCCTCGCGACGGTAGCAGGGTGAGAACGCGAGAAACTTAATCGGAAACTGAGCCTGGTCGAGTACCTCATCCGAGTAAAGACCCATCGTCGACACTTCACTGGTACCGATGAGGTAATCATCATCTTGGGTGCGATACACATCTTCTGCATCATTCGGCAGGTGGCCGGTACCGTAGAGATTACTCTTGCGCACGATGGTGGGTACCAAGAGTGGTTCAAAACCCTTCGCGAGGAAAAAGTCGTTGGCGTAATTCCAAATAGCCCATGAGAGTCGTGCCCCATCGCCCATAAGGTAATAGCCACGAAAACCATGCACCTTGGTGCCGCGCTCAAAGTCCACCATACCGTGCCTGACCATGAGGTCGGTGTGGCTTTGTGGGGTAAATTCAAACCGCGTCTGCTCGCCCCACTGCTTTACCTCCACATTATCAGCATCACTCTCACCATCAGGTACCGACATGTCTGGAATGTTTGGCACCTGGAGCATGAGCGCCTGCCACACTTCCATAAGAGGCTTCAGTTTCTCCTCATCAGCACCAATCTCAGCCTTGAGGGTTTGCATGGAGGCAATGAGCGACTCGCGCCGCGCGCTATCGGCCTGCGGGATTTCTTCGGAGACTTTGTTTTGCTCGGCCTTCTTTGCCTCAATCGCACTCATAAGCACGCGCCGCTCATCATCAACGGAGAGGAGCCGGTCGACATCGACGGTAATTTTCTTCTTGCGCGCCGCCTCTTTGACGAGATCAGCATTCTCTCTGATGAACTTAATGTCGAGCATGGTCTGCGTCAGTTACAAATAAATATTCGGAAATTATACATTAGAAAAGCCAAGTAGTAACCTGACCTAATCTCTCAAGGTCACCACACCAACGGATTCCCCTCACTCCCGAGGGGGACCCTAGGGTCCCCCTCGGGAGTGAGGTACGTTGGTGGTGCTACAATTTCCTTATGGACTTTGAGGCTCCCGCGAGACTTGAACCGACCAACTTCCCTGCTGTTTTTAGTGCACTTCGCGAAATCCCCCAGCCACCAAAGGATCTCTGGGTACACGGCACGCTCCCTTCTCCCGATCTTACCCTCCTGTGTGTTGTCGGCTCGAGGAATTTTACCAGTTACGGCAAGCAGGTCGTCGAGCATCTTATCGCGGGTCTCTGTGGCTACCCCATTGGCATCGTCTCGGGCCTGGCGATCGGCATCGACGGTCTCGCGCATGCGGCGGCACTCGAGCACGGTCTCTACACCCTCGCCGTGCCCGGCAGCGGCCTTCACGAGTCAGTGCTGTATCCTAGAAGCCATCGCAGACTTGCCCGCACAATACTCGAGCGCGGCGGCGGCCTCCTCTCCGAACTCCCACCCACCACTGCCGCTGCGCCGTGGACCTTTCCCCAGCGCAACCGGATTATGGCAGGCCTTTGCCGCGCCACACTTCTTATTGAGGCCAGTGAGAAATCCGGGACCCTCATCACCGCCCGGATGGTGGTCGACTACAACCGTGACCTCCTCGTCGTGCCCGGGAACATTTTTTCAGCCAACTCTCGCGGCACCCACCAGTTCCTCAAGCTTGGTGCTACCCCTGTCACCGGTGCAGAAGATATCCTCTACGCACTTGGTATTACCCCCGAAGACGCTGCCCCTGCCACCATACGCCTTGAGCTCTCACCTAGCGAAACGAGGGTACTCGAACTCCTGCACGAGCCTCTTGACCGTGACACCCTCATCCGCCTGCTTGGCCTCCCCACCGCCGAGGCCACCACCCTTCTTATGATGATGGAACTCCGTGGCCTTATTCACGCTGAACTTGATATGTATCGGCTGGTGCACTAATTACTATATGAATACCGGTTATTCCGCTGTTTGATTTGACAGACGTCTAGTCCAGTAGTATTTGTTACGGCACTCATGGCAACCAAAACCAACACCCTCGTCATCGTCGAGTCACCAGCGAAAGCAAAAACCATTGAAAAATACCTGGGCTCTGGCTACAAGGTACTGTCATCAATTGGCCACGTTCGTGACCTTCCCAAAAGCAATACCGATGCCGTCGATATCGAAGGCGGTTTTGTCCCAAAGTACATCATCTCACCCGGCAAAGAGAAGGTGATTGCTGGCCTGCGTGCGGCCGCCAGAAGTGCCGACCAGGTCCTCCTGGCGTCTGACCCCGACCGTGAAGGTGAGGCCATCGCCTGGCACGTGGCTGAACTCATCAAAGACGCAAACAAACACCTCAAACGCGTCGTCTTTCATGAAATTACCGAAGGAGCGGTCAAGGAAGCCATTGCCCATCCCCGCGCGATTGACGAGCATCTTAAGGAAGCCCAAGAAGCCCGCCGAGTCCTCGACCGCCTCGTTGGCTACGACCTCTCCGGCCTGATCTGGAAGAAGGTTCGCTATGGGCTTTCGGCTGGACGAGTGCAATCACCAGCGCTCCGCATCGTCATGGAGCGCGAGCGGCAGATTCGTGAGTTTGTACCAGAAGGCTATTTTGTACTCACTGCTGAAACCACCACCAAAGGCAAAACCCCACTCACCCTCATCTGCGCCGAGGAACCTGCAGAGAAATCAGAAGCTGAGCGAATCAAACACCTCGGCGAGTCACACTCGTGGGTGGTGCGCGACATTACTGAAGGTGAGGCCACCCGCCTACCCCGCGCGCCTTTTACCACCTCTACCCTCCAACAAGTAGCCTCAACGCGCCTCGGTTTTTCGCCATCACGCACCATGGGGGCAGCGCAAAAACTCTACGAAGCTGGTCACATTACCTACATGCGTACCGACTCTACGACGCTCAGTGCTGTGGCGCAAAAAGACCTCATTGCACTGGTCACTCAGGAGTTCGGAAAGGACTATGTGAGTCCTCGCCAGTACAAAACTAAGAGCAAGTCAGCGCAGGAGGCACACGAAGCCATCCGTCCCACCCGCGCCTTTACTCGCAGCGCTGGCGCCACCGGTGACCAAAAAGCCCTCTACGAACTCATCTGGCAGCGCACCGTTGCATCGCAAATGCGCGAGGCTCGTACGCTGCGTACAAAAGTATGCGCCAACATTACCGGTAACAGAGACGCCATTCCGGACTTCGAAATGAATGGATCGCGCATTATCGACGAGGGCTGGCTTCGTGCCGACCCGCGTGCTCGCGGTGAAGAAGTCGAAGTACCTAAGCTCGCTGTCGGTGAACCCCTTTCGCTCCAAAGCCTCACCGCCGAAGAGAAGTTCACCCAGCCACCGAGTCGCTACACTGAAGCCGGTCTCATTAAAGAACTCGAAAAGCGTGGTATTGGGCGTCCATCCACCTACGCTTCCATCATGAACACCATCACCGAGCGGGGGTACGTGGTAAAAGAGGGACGCACCCTTATTCCGACGGCGACCGGTGACGTTGTCTCCACCTTCCTCGAGCAACACTTTGCTGACTACATTAGTGATACCTTCACCAGTGAAATGGAGGACGAACTCGATGAAATCGCTGAAGGCAAACGCAGTTACCAAAAAACGCTGGCTGATTTCTATCGCCCTTTTCAAAAGGCAGTTGCCAGCAAAGAAAGCATCGACAAACTCACAAACCTCGGCCCCGGACCCAAGAAATTCCCCTGCCCGAAGTGTGGTAGTGCCATGGTCATCAAACTCGGCAAGTCCGGCACCTTCCTCTCCTGTGATCGCTTTCCGCAGTGCGATGGCTCCCGCCTCATTGACGGCAGTGAAGTGAAGCCAGAAGAACCAATCGGTCTTCATCCTGAAACGAATGAGCCGATCTTCATCATGAACGGTAAGTATGGCCCTTACGTACAAATGGGTGTACTGCCCGAAAAGCCAAAAACAAAATCACGGAGTAAAAAGGCAGTCACTTCCAACACTGCTCCAACCGTGAAGCGGGCGCCGATTCCAGCCGGTGTTGATCCCGCAACGATCACCTTTGCGCAGGCACTTAGGTTCTTGGAACTGCCCCGCACCTTAGGTACTCATCCCGAGACCAGTGAGCCAATCATGGCCAATACGGGAAAATTTGGCCCCTACATCGCCCACGCCGGTGATTTCCGGTCACTCAAAGGCGCTGATAATCCTTATGACATCACCCTACAACGCGCACTTGAAATCCTCAAGGAACCCAAGAAAATGCGTAAAGGTGAGACTCTGCTCAAGTCCCTTGGTGTCCATCCTCGTACCCGTAAACAAATCAATGTCTTTGAGTCAAAGTCTGGTCGCTACCTCAAAAAAGGCTTCCGTCGCATTGGTATTCCTGATGACATCAAGACCGATGACCTTACCCTCGCCGTTGCCCTAGAACTGCTCAAAAACTAACGTGTCACCCGTGCGCGAGATGTTATTATCTTGCACAC
Organism: Candidatus Nomurabacteria bacterium; assembly: GCA_943359405.1. Taxonomy (GTDB): domain Bacteria; phylum Patescibacteriota; class Minisyncoccia; order Phycocordibacterales; family UBA918; genus OLB19. The sequence goes on along the minus strand of CALRHO010000010.1, from coordinate 4,689 downwards.
TGGGTCTCACCCCGGTACGATAAAAAAATGATTACCGGGAAGTCCATCGCAGCAGCCGTCAGTGCCGCCACTCCAGTTGACGCCGAACTTATCCAGCGGGCGTTTGCTTTTGCTGAAACCGCCCACGCCACCCATACCCGCTACTCAGGCGAGCCGTACATTAACCACCTCGCAGCAGTTGGCCTCAAACTCGCCGAAATGGGCATGGGGCCCCGGACGATTGCTGCCGGACTCCTTCATGATACAGTCGAAGACACCTCAGTTACCTCTGAAGATATTAAAGAGCACTTTGGTGAAGAGATTCTTTTTTTGGTCGAAGGTGTAACCAAACTCTCATCAGTACGCTACTACGGCAGTGACCGACACAACGAATCGTTACGAAAACTGTTTGTGGCTACGAGCCAAGACATTCGTGTACTTATAATCAAGCTCGTCGACCGACTCCATAACATGCAGACCCTTGAGCACGTGCCCAAGGAGAAGCAGCGACGAATCGCTCGTGAGACTTTAGAGATTTATGTTCCTGTTGCCCACCGCCTGGGAATGGGTCGCATCCGTAAGGAACTCGAAGACCTGGCGTTCCCCTACGTCTACCCCGAGGAACACCAGCGCGTCGCCGCACTTTTGTCACAAAAATTTGGCAGTGGCCAAGAAGCCCTCGAACGCGAGCGAAAAGTGCTCCAAAAGCGTTTAGCCGAAGTTGGTCTCCTTAACTTCTCCACCTCATACCGCGTGAAAGGTCTCTATTCACTCTTTCATAAGCTCAAGCGAAAGGAGTGGGATATAAATGCCGTGTATGACCTACTCGCCATGCGCGTGGTGGTGGCCGGGGTGGAGGACTGCTACCGTGCTCTGGGTATTATTCATGAGCTATGGCGACCGCTTCCCGGTCGCGTGAAGGACTACATTGCCTTCCCAAAACCCAACGGCTACCAATCGCTTCATACCACCGTAACTACCCAAAACGGTACCATTATGGAGATCCAGATTCGTACACGGAAAATGCACCACGAATCAGAGTTTGGTATTGCTTCACACATGGCATACAAGGCACCGGATGTTGATGGAGTACAAAAAGCCAGTTCACCTTTTGGCGGCCTCATTCCACTCCTCTTCCGGCCCTTCTCGTGGCGGAACCGCCAACCTGCGGCCATCGAAGCCACCCGCGAAACCCCCCACCAGCAAAAGATTCCGCTTTGGATTTCTCAAATTGGCCAAGCCTACCAAAAAGATAAAGCACCCACCGCGGAGTTCATTGCTGATATGCAAAGCGATTTCTTTTCTAATCGCATCTTTGTCTTCACCCCAACCGGGGACGTAGTTGACCTGCCGGTCGGTGCTACTCCCATCGACTTTGCCTACGCCATTCACTCAGAGGTCGGCAACCACACCTTTGGAGCAAAGGTAAATAAAAAACTCGTACAACTCGATACTGGACTCAAAAACGGTGACATTGTTGAAATCGATACCCGTAAGTCAGCTCACCCAACCAAGAAGTGGCTCGACTTCGCCAAGACGTCGCTTGCCCGTCGTCGCATCCGCAATGCGCTCGGACTGGATGGTGGTACCATTCCATCACCCAGCCGGGCCCGCTAAAAAACTCCCCGAAGGGAGTTTTTTAGCGGGCCTCACAGCTACTTACGACGTGTCTCACCGACAGACCACGCCCACCCAAGGCGCCGACTGATGCTAGACACCGAAATTTCGAATTGAATAGAGATCACTCTCATCCACCTCAGGCTCAGTCTCAATCAGTGTCTGCGTCTCGGGGACCTCCATCACGGCCTCACTCTCATGTTCATAGAGCGCACCAAGTGATTCGGAAGCCATCACATCAGCCGGAGCACTATCAGTAGGAATGTCCGCTACTGGAGCTGTCACTGGTTCTACCACTGACTCAACCACTGGTGCCACCACCGGGGACTGAAAAGCCTCCACCACGGGATTAGTAACTGGCGAAACAGCTGCCGGTGCGGCAGCAACGAGCGGCGTCGCCGCAGCCAAGGTCGCCATCGTCGCAGTACCATCAGTCGCTGCCGCTGCTTCTTGGACCTTCATGCGCGCAAGCATGGCCTCAAGATCTGCCACTGAAAAATAGTCGATGCTCACCCGTCCACCAAAATCGGTTTTTTGAATCTTCACCCGGGTACCGAGCGTATCCATGAAGCGCTTTTCAATATCAATGATATCTGCATCAGTATTAAAATCTGGCTTACGCACCTTGTCAGTTGCAATTGAGCGAGCGATTCGCTCAACTTCACGTACTGACAATTTCTTGAGAAGAATCTCTTTAAAGAGCACCTCCTGCTCGGCGGGGCGATCCGAGAGCATAAGGAGCGTCCGAGCATGTCCCTCACTGAGTTTGCCGAGCTGTAGGGCTTCAAGAACCGACGGCGGTAACGCCAAGAGACGGATGGTGTTAGAGACATATTCACGACTCCGGCCAACTTTGTGAGCCACCTGCTGGTGCGAGAGTCCAAAAACGTTAGAAAGTTGCTGGAAGGCGAGGGCTCGATCAACAGCATTAAGATCCTCGCGCTGGAGATTTTCGATAATTGCCAGCTCGAGTTTTTCTTGCTCGGTCTGTTCACCATCACGAATAATCACTGGTACTTGCGTGAGGCCCGCAAGCTTGCTTGCCCGCAAACGACGCTCACCCGCAATCAGTTCGTATTCTGAGTAAAAGGTACCGTCTTCACGCTCGCGCTCACGTCGTGTGACCGTAAGCGGCTGCAAAATGCCATACATCCGTACTGACTCGGCCAATTCTTTGAGTTTTTGCTCATCAAACTCGCGCCGCGGCTGAAACGGATTGGGCACAATTTTTTCCACCTCTACCCAGTAAATTGAATCAGCCAGAAATGCCATAGGAAATAAAAAATACGAACAATTACCGACACCCTACCCACAGGAAGTCTTGTCGGCATTTTAGCACGACCCCTCCCCGTCCCGACACTGTTTATAAGTAGCCATTTTTCTGCTAGACTCTTTTGCATTGCCGGAGTGGTGGAATGGTATACACGGTTCGGGAGTCCCCCAGACTCCCTCACCTCAAAAATCGCCTGCCTCAAATGCGATTACGTGGGGAGATACAGTATAATTAAATATTCATGCCGGAGTGGTGGAATGGTATACACGTGCGACTCAAAATCGCATGGCGAAAGCCTTATGGGTTCAAGTCCCATCTCCGGCACTATGTAAAATCTTGCCACGCTATGCGTGGCTTTGATTTTAATGGTGCTGGAGAGCAAGCAAACTGCTTTGCTTGCGTATGGGACTTGAAAGCCGGAAGCATGTCAGACGAAGCGAAAGCGAGACTGACAGCTGAGGCGGGGTCGCGGAAAATTGAAAGCAATTTATCAGTGACCAAGTCCCATCTCCGGCACAGATTGAACAACGCGAAAATAGGGCTGGGGATGGCGCAAGTCGAAGAGTGAATCGAGATAGGCCGCTGCGAGGTAGGTAATCACACGGTAAAGTAATGAATACCCTTTCACAGTACCGTAACCCCGCCTGGTAGTTGACCCTTCCCTTTTCAGGCAGTCTCCTCTACAGTAGGCTTATGGATAAACCTTGCATCATTACCATTGTCGGCCCAACCGCTTCGGGGAAGAGTGCCCTTGCGATTGACCTAGCTCTTGCCCTTGGTGGCGAGGTGATTTCTGCAGACTCGCGGCAAGTCTATCGCGGGATGGATATTGGTACGGGTAAAGTCACTCCTGAAGAGACGCGCGGCGTACCGCACCATCTCCTCAATATCGCCGACCCAGTTACCGACACCTACACCGCCACTGATTTTAAATACGACGCAGAGGCCGCAATCACCGACATCGTGAGTCGCGGTACTGTACCGATTATTTGTGGTGGCACCTTTTTCTATCTCGATGTGCTGCGTGGCAAGATGCAGCCAGCACCGGTACCACCCAACCCACCACTCCGGGCTGAACTTGAAGCACTCCCGCTGCCGGCCCTGCTTGAACACCTCCACAGCATCGACCGACGACGAGCTACTACTATCGATACCAAAAATCCCCGTCGCCTTATCCGAGCCATCGAGATAGCCACTGCCCTCGGTCACGTACCGGAACCAATCGTGACCGACTCACCGTATGAGTGGAAGATGTTTGGTATCGAGATAACACCAGAAACTCTACGCACTCGTATCGCCTCACGTCTTGATGAGCGCCTTACCGCCGGCATGACTCACGAGGTTGCCGACTTGCGCACACAGGGCGTCAGCGATGAGCGGCTTATTTCATTCGGCCTTGAATACCGCTTCATTACTGAGCACCTTCGCGGTGACTATGATTACGAAACAATGCGGACCAAGCTTTATTACGCCATTTGCCAGTACGCCAAGCGCCAACGCACCTGGCTGCGTCGCGATGACACGATTACCTGGCTATCCTTTCCGGTCACCGCAGCACAGGTCCTAACCCACCTGCAAAAATAGAGATTTATGCTAAGATAGTCGACGTCGAGACTCGTTTTTATAGACGACGCAAGACAGTACGGGCCTATAGTTCAGTGGTAGAATAGCGGACTCCAAACCCGTTGACCGAGGTTCGAATCCTCGTGGGCCCGCAGCGAGTTTTATGTATCGGAAGACCCATTTATATGGGTCTTTTGATTATGTTATCGGATGACCCCTGACGGGATTCGAACTTAACTATAGAAAGACCTCCGACG
>CALRHO010000009.1 GCA_943359405.1 Candidatus Nomurabacteria bacterium | reverse complement strand
TGTTTAGTACTGATTCTTGAACGAATATCCGAGCGGAACACTACTGTGTACTTGTTTCCAGGTAGCAGTTTCGAGCCACTGCTTATAGGTGTCAAAGACGGTGAGCGCAACGGTCTGCGGGCTGTGGTTACTGGTATCAATAATGAGGTCAAAGTGGGAAGGGTTGTAAGGGTCGACGTTATACATCGCCTTAAAGCGGCTGCGCTCGTCGCGGACGCGGCGTTCTACCATCCGCGCGACTTCATCGAGGGAGGTTGCGTCTTCGCCACTGCGACGGCTATTACTCACGGTATCCTTAAAGATACGAGCTGTCGCGACTGACAGGTCGAGGTCAAGATAGACTTTAAAAGACTCGGGAAGCCAATAGAAGCCAAGGCGTGAGTCGATAACAATGTCGCTCTGATCACGCAGAGCACGAAGGCGCGCATCAACGAGGGTATCGAGGTCGTGATCGTCGGCTGCTTCTGCGTTGTATGCCTCTAGAGTCATTTTCTTTTCCTTGAGAATACTGCGCACCAGGTCACCCGAGGAGTGGCGAGTGTAGCCCAAAAGTTCAGCCACCATATCAGCAGTGGATGATTTTCCACTTCCGGGCTTCCCAGAAATAGTAATGATGTGCTGCTTCTGCATGCAGCCCAGCATAGCATGTCCAGAAATTTTTTTTGTTGCACCGCCGCCCAAAAACTGGTACCCTCGGTGCATAATGGATAACCATACCAATTTTCAGAGCATTGTTCTCATGGGAAAAATTGCCTCGGGTAAGGGCACCCAAGCGCATCGGATTCTCAATCATTTTGGTGGTTCACTGTATTCAAACGGTGATAAGGTGCGAGAAGCTAGTCAACTCCCTACCTCATTTGGTCGCAAGATGAAAGAAATTTATGAAGCTGGTCAGCTCGCGCCCGAATGGGTAGCCTCATATTGGATGGCACATGCGCTCACCACGCAGTTTGTAGATTCGCGCATTGTATTTGAGGGGGTAGCCAAGAAACCCAATGAAGCACAGTTATTTCATGAGATTCATGAACTCCTTGATCGCCCCTACAGAGTGTTCAATCTCATTATTCCTGATGATGTTGTTCGTATCCGCAGTCGAGCGCGTCAGCGTGACACTGTCGATGGTGAAGCTGCGATTGAGCGAAGGCTTGAAGCGTATCACACATATACTGAACGATCGATTGATTTCTTTCGGGCCAAGGGCAAGCTTATCGATATCAATGGCGAGGCTAGCCAAGATGAGGTAACTGAACAAATATTTACCCACCTAAGCGCATAGTATGGCACCACGTACAGTTATCTTTATTGGACCTCAAGGCAGTGGCAAGGGTACTCAAATTGAGCGTCTGCGTACGCTCCTTACGGGCCGTGATCCGATGCGTCGCGTGGTTGATATTCAGACTGGCCGCCGGTTCCGTGCCCTCGCCGCTAAGATGGAGACCTTTGCTGAGCGTAAGGTGGCGGCCACCCTTGACACCGGTGTTCTGCAGCCCGACTTTCTCACCCATATTCTCTGGGGGGAGGCAATGCTTGACCAACTTGACCCGCTAGCGCACCTGCTTATTGACGGTTTTCCCCGCACGGTGGTACAGGCGCATGTACTCGAAGATGCCCTGAAGTTTTTTGAGCGCCCCATGATTAATGTAGTCAACCTCGAAACTCCCGAATCAATTGTGCGGGCGCGTATGCACGACCGTGCCCGAGCGGATGACACCGACGAGTCCATCGAAAATCGCCTCCGCTGGTACCGCGAAGACACGCTGCCAGTGCTCGCATACTACCGTGAGCGGCCACAAACCGTCGTGCATGATATTGATGGTCAGCAGTCGGTGGATGTGGTGCATGAGGAGATTGTAGCCGCCCTCGGTCTCTAATCCATGATTACCAAGAAGTCACCCGAAGAAATCAAGATCTTGCGTGATGGCGGGGCAATTTTGGCGAATATTCTCAAACGCTTAGGGGCGGCTGCTACTCCGGGTACGACTGCCCTTGATCTCGATGATTTGGCCATGAGTCTCGTTGAGGAGTATAAGGTTGAGCCGGTGCTCCTCGGTTATCACCCGGCCTTCGCGCCGTATCCATTTCCGGCAGCCGTCTGCATTTCGGTCAACAACTGCGTACAGCATGGGATTCCGACACCCGAGATTGTGTTTGCTGAGGGTGATGTGGTGAATATCGATATGTCGATTGCCTATGAGGGGCTGATTGTTGATGCGGGGATTACCGTGGGGGTGGGGGAGATAGATGCGGAGTCCAAGAAACTGATTGCGGTCACGCGTGAAGCACTTGCGCGTGGGGTAAAGGCCGCCCAGCCCGGTGCTCATATTGGTGATGTTAGTGCCACCATTGAGCAGTACGTAAAGGGTGAAGGCTTTTCGGTCGTAGAAGTGCTCTGTGGTCATGGGGTTGGCTACGCGGTCCATGAGGAGCCAACCATTCCAAACTTTGGTAAGGCTGGTACCGGGCCACTCATCGAAGTCGGGCACGTGTACGCCATTGAGCCGATTGTGAACGTCGGCAAGAAGGACGTCGTATTTGATGATGACGGTGATGGTTATGGGGTCTATACGAAGGATGGTTCATGTTCGGCGCACTTTGAGCACTCGGTAGCGATTACTGAAAACGGCCCTCTCATTCTCACGCAACCAAAATAACCGCACACGTGCCTCAGTGACTTTGTACCACATCGTTTTGATAGTCATCGTACAACCGGTGCATCGTCCGTACTCGTTTCTTGGCTTTGTGGCGTGAGGGCACTGGTACGCTCATGGCCAGTCCTTGCCTAAGGTTCCGCACTTGCCCCGGGTGTCCTTTCTCGCTATACTGCGGCCACTAATCTCCGCAAATTATGGCTAAACACCCACACCAAGAGCGCACCTTTGTTATGTTCAAGCCGGACACCGTCCAGCGCAGTTTTATGGGTGAAATCATTCGCCGTTTTGAGAGTACTGGACTGAAGTGCACTGCCATGAAGATGTTTAAGGCTGATGAGGAGCGCCTCGTTGCCCACTACAACAAGACTGATGAGTGGTTTATGAAGAAGGGTACGGGAATTGTAAACGATCTTAAAGCGCAAGGGCTTCCCGTTACTAAGGAGCCGATTGAGTATGGTCGGGATATCATTCGTGCCAATGCTAAGTTCATGATGTCAGCGCCAGTGGTAGCAATGGTATGGGAGGGTAACCAGGCGGTAGCGGTCATTAAGAAGCTCGTTGGTTCAACTGAACCGGCAACGTCAGACGTTGGTACAATTCGTGGCGACTTCACGGTAGATAGTTATAGTCATGCTGCCTACGAAAATCGCGCTGTTCGTAATCTCATTCACTGTTCAGATATGGTCGAAGAGGCTGAGCGTGAGATTGCGATTTGGTTCCATGAGGATGAAATCATGGATTATACTGCGGCGCAGGAGCGGATTCTGTACGACGTAAACTTCGACGGCGTCCGCGACTAGCAGCAGGAGTACTGCATTCGCTGCGTTGCTTCCATTGCTCGTCATCTCACCGTACCGCCAGTACGACTCGATGACTCACTCTGTCGCGCCTTGCGACTACAGCACTCCTGCTGCTAGTCGATGTAAGTGCCGCAGAGTGAGTGCAAATTACTGTAGAAAACTACCGCGCGTCCCGTAGGGGCGCGCGGTAGTTTTTGTGATAAACTTGCTACGGGAGCCATGTAACGTGTCTTCCGGTTAACAATTTGTCAGGGTCGCCTGATCTCACGTGTGACACTGAGAACTCAAAAAGAAATTTGCGAGATTTCAAACCTCACACGGATAGGGTACCCACCTAGAATTTTCTAGGAGGACACGTGTGTGGCTCCCCTTTGAAAGTGCGTCTTGGTGTATGCTAAGGCGCATTTTCTTTGTTTTTTATACTACCTGATAATCGTGGTACCATAGCCGTATGATTGCTACACCGCTTCGATTCTTTGTACTGGCACTACCATTTGTGGTGGCGCATGTGATGGCGATGCGGTATTTCTTGTATTTTTATGTACCGTGGTTTGATACCCTCATGCATACGTGGGGCGGCTTTCTTACCATTATGGGATTTGTCATGCTCGGTAGTATCGGAAGTCGACGCCTTGCCCTCACCCGACCACTCATGCTTCTTGGGCTTTTGGCGGTGATGGTCGCTTGGGAAGTCTTTGAATACGTCTACGGTATTGCGGGTACACACCCGAGCTATGTGGTTGATACTGTGCTTGATGTCGTGGCGGGAGCAACGGGAGGACTCGTAGCGTTTGTAGTTTTTCGCCGCTTAGTATGAGTGTTACGCTTGGTTTTTATGGTGGGGTGGGGTCAGTGACGGGGGCAAACTTCGTACTCGATACTGGCGCAGCTGCCTTCATGATTGATTGTGGACTCATGCAAGGAGACCGTTTTGCGCAGACCCAAAATGCTGAGCCTTTTACCTACGATCCTGCCCATATAGATGTCGTGTTACTCACTCACGCGCACGCAGACCACATTGGTCGTGTACCTAAGTTGCTGCGGGATGGTTTCCGGGGGGTTATTTACAGCACCTCGGCCACAAAAGCACTCGCTGCAGTTATGTTGCGAGACGCTCTTGCGGTAATGGAGTACGAGCGTGAGCGGTATGGTACGACGCCTATTTATGAAGCGGGTGATATCGAAGCCGCACTTGCACGTTGGCAGGTAGTTGAGTACCACGAGATGATGACGCTTCCCGATGATTTCACGGCCCGCTTTACCGATGCCGGTCATATTTTGGGTTCGGCTATGGTGCATCTTTCACGAGCCGGGAAGACCATCGTCTTTACCGGCGACATTGGTAATGTACCGCAGCCCTTGCTCTCTGCACCTGAGATACCTACCGACTATGACTACTTGGTAATGGAGAGCGTCTACGGTGACCGCTCCCACGAAGGGGTCGCTGAGCGAACCGAGCTTTTGCGCGAGTACATAGAGATGGCGCGGGCCCGGCAGGGAACACTCATCATTCCGGCTTTTTCACTCGAACGCACCCAGGCTATGCTCTACGAGATTAACAACTTGGTGGAGAATGGCCGCATGGCGCCACTCCCGGTGTTTCTTGACTCCCCACTCGCTATTGAGGTCACGAGTCTCTATCGTGAGTACATACGCTATCTTCGCCCTGATGTACAAGAGCAAATCAAGCACGGCGATGACATTTTTTCCTTTGCTGGTTTGTCGTTTACTCGGACAGTTAAGGAGTCGAGTGAGATTGATGAGGTGACAGGCCCAAAGGTCATTATTGCTGGCTCGGGTATGAGCCACGGTGGTCGCATTCGTCGCCACGAGCGTCGCTACCTCGACGACCCGCGTACCATTGTGCTCCTTGTCGGTTATCAGTCAGTTGGATCGATTGGCCGTCTCCTCCAGGATGGTGCTCAGAAGGTGATTATTGACGATGATGAGGTTAAAGTACGGGCTACTATTGCTCGTATTTCAGGCTATTCGGGTCATGCCGACCGCGACCAGCTTCTTGAGTTTGTTGCCAAGGGTAGTGATAAGGCCAAAGGTATCTATGTGGTTATGGGGGAGGAGCGGGCGTCACTGTTTCTGACCCAACGCCTGCGAGATTATTTGGGTGCGCCCGCTTCGGCACCGGGGGCTGGTGAAGAGGTGGTTATTGATATCTAGTCGAATGCTACCATTAAAGGGTTACTGATAAATTTCATCTATGATTCATTACTTTACGGTGGTAATGCAGAAGTACGCAGTGTTCTCTGGTCGAGCTCGCCGGGCGGAGTATTGGTACTTCGTCCTAGCCACGTTTGTGATTGGTTTTGCTTTTGGTTTTACTTTTTCTATCCTGGGGTCGGTTGCGGGATTTAGTGGCAGGACGATTAGTGCGGGGATTGAATTGGCTACGGGCGTCATTCAATTAGGCTTAATAATTCCTTCGATTGCGGTTGGTGTTCGGCGCCTCCACGATTCAAACAAGAGTGGTTGGTGGCTTCTCGTACCGGTGTACAATCTCTACCTCCTCATTCGCCGGGGTACCGAGGGTGACAATTTCTATGGCCCAGACCCAAAGGCGCCCGCGGTCCCACTACCAGATCCGGTAGCGATGCCAACGCCACCCCCGGCAGCTCCGCTGGCTTAGCTCAGGCACCACAAAGAAGCCGCCCCGGGAGGGGCGGCTTCTTTGTGGTGCCAGTTCTTTAGCCAGCAACGACTTTTACCAAGCGGGCAAAGGCCTCAGGGCGCTCAAGCGCGAGCTCGGCGAGAACCTTACGATCGAGGGTGACGTTCTTGGTCTTTAGTGCGGCAATGAAGCGGCTATACTTGAGACCAAATGGTGCGAGGGCAGCGTTGATTCGTACCGTCCAGAGGCGACGAAAGTCGTTCTTCTTGTCTTTGCGGTGCGCAAAGGCGTGGAGCTGGGCGTGATAGATTGCTTCACGAGCAACTCGCTTCTTCTTTGAGCGCTGACCGCGGAATCCTTTGGTTTCAGCCAAGATATTGCGGCGGCGCTTTTGGGCCATGAGGCCTCCTTTAACTCGTGCCATACTGAAAGGGTTATTACTAGTAATTAGGCACCGGTTCCAGGAAGAAAGCGGCGAGTAACGCGCTTGCTCATCGTGAGCAGCTGCGTGCGCTTGCGGCGCAACCGCTGACGGCCAGACTGACGGGCATTAAAGTGGTTCTGACCCTGCTTGCGCGCCACCAGTTTACCGTTCTTGGTTACCTTGATGCGCTTGGTAAATGACTTATTGGTCTTCATATATGCTTGATTTGCGAGTGCAAAGTGGCGCTACTATAGCGCACAGGCGGGGTAATGTAAAGGCGGCCTAGGTGGCCGCCTTTACCGTGTCTTTGGGTGCCTTGGATTAAATCATACCGCTCTCGAGGAGTTCATCGAGAGACTTTTTTTTGGACTTTTGCTCAGGAGCAGTCTTGGGACCTTTTGATTCGGCTACGGCTACCTTTGGTGCTGCCGGGCGAGGGGCGCTTTTTTGACCCCCTGGCATACGCTCGATGGTGGTAGTGTAGCCTTTAGGACCCTTTTTGACTGGGTCGGCTACCTTGTAGTCGGTGGGAATGATTTTGAGGAAGCGATCAAGGCGTTCTTTCAGAAACCCTTCTTCCATGTATTTATAGCGTCCCCAAAGAAAGAGATCGACCTTCACCCGGTGTCCTTCATCAAGCCACTCGGCAATGCGCTTAGCTTTGAGTTGCTGGTCGTGGTCACCGGTGCCGATTTTTACCTGCACACTTTTGGTTTCGGTAACGTGTGATTTGGCCTTGACCTCACGGGCTTTGCGACCGGTTTGGTACCGGTACTTGCCGTAGTCCATGATTTTGGCGACGGGCGGCTCAGCGTTGGGGCTGATTTCGATGAGGTCAAGCGAACGTGATTCAGCCGCCGCCAAGGCTTCGGTCAGGGAAAGAACGCCGAGGTTTTCACCCTCAGGACCAACCACGCGCAGCTCTGCTGCGCGGATGGCGTGGTTAATCCGGGTCTTATCCTTAGGGGTATAGGTGAATGGTTTTGACAAAAAAGTGGGTCTTAACTAATCAACGTCGCGTACGGAGGAGCGTAAAACGCAGCGTTCACCGTAGTGTCTGCTACTAGTGGTACAAAAAATGTACCACACTGCTTGGTTTACGCAATCTCCGTAGGGTTTTAGGTGTGGTCAGGAGTAGTGGGAGGGGTGTTGGCGAGAAAGGTTTCGGCGATCGTAAAGAGGTGCGCACGGCGCTCCGTGGGCAGACGATCAAGTAGTTTTGGCATCATCGATAGGCGGTGGTTTTTGAGAAATAAATCCCGATGCTTTGCAATAAAGCGCCAGTAGAGGCCGGTGACGATGTCTTCCCAGGGGCCGGCGGCGTGGTCAGACATTTTTCTCAGGTAGCTTGCACCTGCGATGTATGGCTTGGTAGCAAACAGGCCACCGTCGGCAAATTGGCTCATACCGTAGACATTGGGCACCATTACCCAATCATAGGCGTCGACATAGAGTGCCATAAACCAGCGGTACACTTCGTCCGGGTGCGTACCGGTCAGGAGAAATACATTACCGGCCACCATGAGACGTTCAATGTGGTGAGTGTAGCCATAGCGTAGTGTGGTCGTGATGGTGTGATCGAGTGGTGCGATGCCGGTAGTCGCGTTCCAGCTGCCCTGGGGAAGCGGCCGGGTATGTCCAAAGAAATTTTTGGTTCGCATCGTGCGACCATCGACGAGGTAGGCGGCGCGAATAAACTCCCGCCAACCTAGCAGCTGCCGCACAAAGCCTTCAAGTGACGGGAGGGGTAGCGAGTGTTTGGCCGCCCAGTCCATAACTTTTTCGAGAACCTCAGTGGGGTTAAGAAGGCCAATATTTATGAGTGGTGAAAGGGCGGAGTGAAAGACTCGGATTGAGGTGGTGGTAATAGCATCTTCAAACGGCCCAAAGTCTGCTAGGCGAGTAGCGAGAAAGTCAGTTAGGTATGCGTCTGCCGCCGCGTGTGTGGTAGGTAGCCAAGCCGTCGCGTCGCCGACTACGTTTTTTTTAGGCAACTCGCCGAGCCACACCCGCGCGGCGACGACGGCTGCACTTTCTGGCTCAGTTGCAAGGTCGGGTGGCAGCGGGTGGGCGCGAGGCAGGCGACGGCGGTTTTCGGTATCAAAACTAAATCGTTCACCCACGGGTGTGCCATCGGCTTCCATAAGAATCCCTGTATCCTCGCGCAAGGAACGGTAAAACCGTGCCATCTGCCGTTTGCTTTTTTGGTAGCGGGCAACTGCCTCGTCAGCCGGTAGGATGAAGAGAGGAGACTCATAGTGGATGCGGGTGAGGTGGTATTTTGTTGCGTTCGCGGCCAACCGCTGTTCGAGCCAGTCGTCGGTCGTGTCTACTACATGAATCGTAGTGATGCCGTCTGTGGCCAGACGGGCAATGATTGCTTCGCTCGTGGTGTACTCACGAACATCTAGGTAGTGCACCGTATAGCCGGACTCTGTGAGGGAGGTGGCATACGCTTCTAAGGTCAGTCGGTGGAGGAGTAGTTTACTCGCGTGGGTGGGAAACTCAGTCAGAAAGAGCGGCTCCTCGGCTAGGTAGACTACGCGGGTGCGGTCGAGGGCAGGGTGTGTCTGGAGGGAGAAGAGTTGATGTGGGTAGATGAGGCTTGCGTGCATAGTTGGTACTGATACCGGTATACTACGTTACGTACCCTATGCCCGCAAAGGAAAGTAAAGTCTGTCCGGTTTGCAAACGTCCTTTTGTAAATCGTAAATCCTGGCAATCACGTGGCCAGTGGGAGTTGGTTGTTTATTGTAGTGAGCGCTGTCGTCGTGCTCGTGTTTAAAAATCATGTCGTCATTCATTCGTTCGTACGAAGAAATTCTCGCTACCATCGATACGGTGGATGTGGTGGCCTATGCCCAGACACGCAACCATCTTTCGGGTGCTGTATCACGACTATCGCCATATCTTACGCGGGGTGTCATCACGCTTCCTATGGTGCGCGACCGGATTCTAGGGCGGGTGCATGCTGCCGCGGCTACCAAGTTCATTCAAGAGCTTGCGTGGCGAGAGTATTTCCAGCGGGTTTGGTGGCAGCAGGGCGACGCAATCTTTACCGACATGCGTGCGGGAGTGCGGTCCTTCGCGCAAGAGAAAGTCCCGCTGGCACTGATGCGCGGCCAGACTGGTATTCTGACTATTGATCAGGCGATTGACAATCTGTATCAAACTGGCTACGTACACAACCACGCGCGGATGTGGATTGCGGGACTAGCTACCAATCTTGCGCGGGCACATTGGCTCCCGGTCAGTCGCTGGTTTTATTACCACTTGATTGATGGTGATATTGCGAGCAACACGCTCTCATTTCAATGGGTCGCTGGTACGCTCACCGGAAAGCCGTATGATTTTAACCAAGCCATTATCAATGCGTGTTCACCCCAGACGCAATCGGGTACCTACCTCGATATTGATCGTAGTGAGCTCCTCAATGTACCAACGCCGATGATTCTTCTGGAGGCGGAACAACCGGTACTTCCGGTCAATCTACCAACTACCGAGGCAATTCCTGACCTTACGGGCCAGACCGTGCGGCTTTTTCATCCGTTCCATCTTGATCCCACGTGGCGAGTGGGTGAGGGGGTAATCGATGTGCTCCTTATCGACCCTACACACTATGAACGTTTTCCGGTTTCTTCACGAGTACTTGATTTCATCATTGCCCAGGCGCGGTCGGTACTCCCCGAGGTACGAGTCCATGTTGGTACGTTCTCATCACTGCCGGGAGTGGCTCAGGCGACCGTGTATACGCGGGCGCACCCTACCGTGGCGGCACTCCCACTTACTCTTGACCAGGTACCGCAACTGTTTCCCGGGGTAGTGGGTGCATACCGTAGTTTCTCAGCGTTTTGGCGAGCGTGTGAGCGTTTTATATAGCAACCCACCCCAGCTACTTTTAAACGGTTGTCGGTAGCGCCACTGCGCTCGGGTGCTACAATGAACAGTACGTATGCCCCGTGCGACGCCTGTTCCTAATAGCGAAGAAATGAGTACTGCTCCCAAGCGGGTTCGTCGCGCACCACGTAAGAAAACTGTACTAAGCGAAGCTGATACTACCATCATGAGCGAGGCTGTAACGACAGCGCTACCGATGAGACGCAAGGCGCCACGTCGCGTGGTCGCGCCGATACAGACGGACGAACATGATTTTGAAGCTCGCACCTCGGTTACCAGCACGAATTCGCGACCGCGCCGAAGCGGATTTTTTCACCTAGTGGTAGTAGTGGGTGCACTCAGTATCGGTATTGGTACTTCGGCAGTTATTGGTTTGAGTGATCGGGGTAAGATAGACGTAGCCGCACGTATCCAAGCCCAAAGTCAGTTGGTGGCTAATCAAAATGGTGGAGAAAATGGTGCATCTCAAACGATTCCTGTACAGAATACGCCAGTTAACGTTCCCAATGGTGGCCTGGTACCAGCCGGCGCTGCTACTCCGGCTCTGCCGCCAGCAACACCTGAATCAGTTACGACCACTGCCACTAGCAGCGAAGACGCTGCAAGCAGTACGACGGAGACAGTCACTGAAGAAACCATAAACTCCAATCCTACAGAACCAGTAACACCTGTACCTGAAACTACCCCAGAACCAATCCCCGTACCGTAGTGGTATGGTGTTTGTAAACAGTACGTGCACCGCCAGAGCGCGCCCTGCTTGGTACACTATCAACTGAATGGGTTATACGAGTATGGTTCTTGAAAAGTACACTCGCGTAGCCAGTATGTATCATGCAACATGGCGATAATCCTACAGATAGTACGAACTGGTCATGGCTCTCACGCTCGTAGTTAATCCGGGTAGTTCATCAAAAAAATACGCACTGTACAAAAATGGTACTGCGGTACTCACTATGTACTATGAGCGAACCCCGCTCGGTTTTGAGCTATGTACCGAGGTTAGTCAAACCCGACAAACGTGTGAAGGGGTGAGTGCGGATACCTTCAATGAAGCGCTTAGCCACTGTCTTGCCTTCTCACAAAGTGATGGGCTCGTGGCTGACCTCGCCCAAATAGAGACAGTCGTGGTGCGGGTAGTCGTGCCAGGCACTGCATTTCTGCGACATTGCCGAATAGATGCAGACTACCTACATCGACTGAAGAATCAAGAGTGTAGCGCACCCCTTCATGTTCCACACACGCTCCGTGAAATTGCTATAGTGCAAAAGGTCTTGCCGCAGGCGCGTTTGTTGGCTGCGTCTGACAGTGTTTTTCATGCCTCTATCCCGTCTTATGCTCGTACGTACAGTATCGAACCAGTAGTAGCTGCAGAGCATGATCTCTATCGCTTTGGCTATCATGGGTTGTCGGTAGCGTCGGTTGTACGTCGTCATCATGCAGTGGTGGGGTATGATCCCACACGAGCAGTAATTTGCCATATTGGGAGTGGTGTCAGTGTGACCGCGGTGGCCGCCGGGAAGAGTGTAGCTACATCGATGGGTTATTCGCCGAGTACTGGCCTCCCGATGGCGAGTCGGGCTGGTGATCTTGATGGGGGTGTGGTCCTTGCGCTCATGCGTGCACGCTCATGGCGTCCGCTTGATACCGAAACGTATCTTTCAACTCGTGGTGGCCTCTGTGCACTCTCCGGTACCCCTGATTTACGTTTGGTCATTGAGGCGGCCGCACGCTGCGAGCAGGCGGCTGTGCAGGCACTTGATCACTACGTACATCATCTGACGACCGCGATTGCAGCGGCCACTGTTTCACTGGGAGGTATTGATTCATTAATCTTTACCGCGACCGCTGGTGAACGGAGTTCTTTCCTGCGTGCACGGATTGCAGCGAAACTCGGGTTTCTTGGGGTAGTACTCGATGAAGCAAAAAATGAACTCGCTCATAGCAAAGACGCTATTATCAGTCCGCAGGGCAGTCTGGTGAAGGTGGCGGTGGTGCGCACTGACGAAATGGGTGAGATGGCGTTGGTGGCAACCACGGTATAATTAACTGACAGTACGCAGAGAAGTGCTGACTATGAATACCGATCGCGAACAGCTATTGCATGAAATCGAACGCTCGTATGACCGGACGCTCTTACTGGGTGTGGTGGGATTTTTCGCTGTAGTCATGTTTGCCATTATCTTTCCATTTGACTCAGAGAGTACGTTATATTGGTTTTTTGGGCTGGCAATTACTTTGCTGCTGATCACAACGAGTTTTATCTACCGGCTACGAACCGAACCGCTCCGTACCGCCGTAATGGCAGCAGACATGGCTGAGGTTGCCATTCGCTCTTCCCGTGATCTTTTTTCGCAAGTCTATAAAAATAGTCCGGTCCCCTACCTACTCGTGCACCCAGATGGTACTGTCGATTCATGTAACACGGCGGCAGTACGGTTGTTTCGGAGACACGAAGACCAGCTGATTCAGCAAAACATTTTTTCTTTTCTTACCAGTGCGCGCGCCGCTCATGTTGATATTGTCCGTGAGCGACTCACGCATGGTATTGCGCTTAGTAACGAGGAGTTTGAGGTAGTTACCACCGATGCCGATACGAGGGCCTGGGTGCTACTCTCACTCTTTTTCTTTACCGATGTGCGCCAGCGACGCCTGGGACTCCTTACGCTGGTCGATATTACGAAGCAAAAAGAAATTGATGTCGCCAAATCAGAATTCGTTTCACTGGCGAGTCATCAGCTCCGTACTCCCATTGCCGGCATGCGGTGGAATACTGAACTTTTGATGTACGATTCGAATTATCCGCTGCCCCCCGAGCAGCTCCACAAAGCAGCGCGACTGATGAAGAGTATCGACCGCCTATCTTCCCTCGTTGATGACTTTCTTAATGTATCGCGGTTTGAACTCGGTGACTTGGTTGCCAATCCAGAGGTGGTGGATTTGCGTTTGTTTCTTGAGGATATTGTCTCAGAGCAACAATCAGTGATTGCACATAAACAACTCGTACTAGAGATACCTCCGCCCGAACAACTAGCAATTCGGTTCGTGACTGATGCCAAACTGCTTGGCATGATCACGACCAACTTTTTAGTCAATGCAATTAAATACACGCCCACGGGCGGTACGATTCGGCTTGGTGTTCGCCGTGATACTGACATCCTCGCTATTACGCTAGCTGATACTGGTATCGGTATTCCGGTGGCTGAGCAGCGGTACCTGTTTACCAAAATGTTTCGGGCAAGTAACGCGCAAACACAAATCACCGACGGCACCGGGCTCGGGCTTTATATTGCTAAGCGGGCTGCCCAGGTGCTGCGTGGCCATGTCTCGTACACTTCGGGGGAAGGGGTGGGGAGTGCCTTTACGGTTACTATCCCGCTAGAGATTGTGTGATGAGCCACCCATATTGAGGAGTTCAGCTTCAATGCGACTCGCAATGTTTTCAATGCCCCACTGCCACTTCTGAAGGATTTTTTCGCGCGGTAAATCGATACCTTCTGGAATGGCTTCACTCGTGTCCGCAGCCGTAAGAATGAGTACGTTTGCAGACATGCCCCAGGAGTCTTGGCGGAGTTGTCGCAACACCTCAAAACCATCAATATCAGGCAGCCGCAGGTCAAGGAGAATAAGGTCGGGGTGTTCCGCGAGGGCGACATCGAGACCCTTTTGGCCACTGCGCTCTACGAGTGTCTGGTATTGCTTCATGGTGAGGAGGTCGCGGAGTGCGTCAGCTAACTCGGGAGCATCTTCGATAACGAGAATCTTCTTTTGTTTCATATGGGAATATTGTACCAGAGCGGCAAAGATTGGTGACTGATCATGCCTACATGCGCTCGGGAGCCGGAATGCCCAGTACCCAAAGGCCATTTTTAAGCGTTGTTTGTACCGCAGATGCAACGGCGGCTTTGTAGGGGGCACACTTATCGTCGGCATCAGCAATGCGCTCAGTCGCATAGAAGGCGTTAAAGGCGCTCGCAAGGGCGGTGAGGTACGTCACAACCTGATGGGGCGCCCGCTCGTGGAGGGCGGTTTCGAGTATCTCGGGGAAAGCCCGCAAGAGCCGTTCGACAGGGTATGGTACTGGTGGTGGGGTGCTCGTGCTTGGGGTGACACCAACGCCCGCAGCCTTTTCAAGTACGCTGCCAATGCGGGCGTGCGTGTACTGGAGGTATGGTCCTGAGTCACCTTCAAACGAGAGTGCGCGGTCCTTGTCGAAAACTGAGTCCTGGAGAATACTGCCGTGTAAGGCGGTGTATTTGATGGCACCAATAGCGACCATCTCAGCTACTGTGCGGTCTGGAGCAGCAGAGCCAGTAGCAATCATGCGTTCAAGAGCGGCGTCGGCCACTTCGTTTATAAAATCTATAGCTGCAATCACGTCACCAGTGCGGGAGGACATTTTACCGGTAGTTAGACGCACGGTCCCGTGGCCAATATGCTCTGTCTTATTCGCTAAGTCTGGGTAAATCTGTGATAGCGCACAGAGAAGTACTTTGAAATACTCGTTGATTTCGTTACTGGTGGAGATAATTGAGTGGTCATAGTTACCAAGTCTCTCCTCCTTGATTTTTGCAAGGGCGAGCTCTTTGGCTTCGTACGTTGGGAGGTCTTCATGGTTAAGAAAGACGCGCGTATGTAATCCGTAGTCCTCGCCGGGGAAGATGCGCGCCCCATCACTTTTTGGAAAGACGCTTGGGTGCTCAAGTACGAGTGCTTTACCGCGGGGTCCGGTCTCGCTTTCAAAGAAATAGTCATCGAACACGGTGCCTACCAGCTTGTACACGGTCTCAAAATATTCGAGTGATACGCGGCGACCAGCGTCATAGAGTTCATTAATGTCTTGATTATCACGCGCGTAAATGTGGCGGTTGATATCGCGAATTGTAACCGCCACAGTCTCCTCATTTTTGTAAGCAGTGGCGCCGTATGCATACGCACGACCAAGGTCGCGGGCGGTAAATCCTGCCGTCGGCGACAGGCCGAGTGCTTGCATTCCATATACGGCATGGGCCACGTGTAGGCCGACGTCACCTTGGTAATTTACTCGCTTGACGCTAGCCCCGTTTACCATAAAAAGACGGGCAATGCTCTCCCCGACGGCATTGGTGAAGAGGTGGCCGATGTGGAACTCTTTAAACGGGTTAGGATCAGTGTATTCAACAATGACGGTTTTGCCAGTTAGAGAGGAGTTTTTCCCCCAGGTTTGAGGGTCTTGAATAACCGTGGTCACTGTTTTGGTAAAGACAGCACGACTAAGCGTGAAGTTAATGAAGCCTGGGCCGGCAATGGTGATGTTTGCCACCATTGGAAGAGCTGCGGTGAGGTGGGGGAGGAGTGCCTCGGCCACGGCGCGGGGCGACTGCCCGAGCTCTTTGGCATGCACAAGCGCAGCGTTGGTGGATAGATCACCATGACTCTCGTCGGCGGGGTACTCCACCACACAGCGTGACTCGGTGATACCGAGGGTGGCGATGGCGTCTTTGACTGCTTGTTCGATGACGTGCTTCATATAAATAATGTTGAAATCAGTAGCACCACACTACCACGGAGGGGCGTGGGTGCTCAATTATCTCGTGTCGGAGCACCCGTGTACCCACCTAAACCAAGGTGGCGCTCGTCCCGCACGTCGTCCCGACGAAGTGACCTGGCAAGACCACTAATACAAAAATCGCCAACGCAAAAGCGTGAGTAGATTTGTATTCGTGGAGCAGTTTGTCCCAAGTGAAAACCTCTTTGATCGAAATATAGTGTACTAACTTCCTGAAGATTGTTGATCTGTAGTGATTTAAAAGCCGACCTCAGATTTTATTTTCTCAAACATTCTTTGGTATCCAGTCGCGTTAGGATGTAGACCATCAGCTAAGTCAGTAATTGGGTCCACTACATCAATGACGGAGATGAAACGATAGTTATGCTCATCGGCCACTTTTTTAATTATAGAATCGTATTTTTCTATTTCCTCGTTCAAAAATCTACTTCCACGAACTGATCTCCATTCATCGTCTACTCTGGTAAGTCCTACAAGTGTGATTTGGGCTGTGTAATTTTTAGCTTGTTGAAGTAGTTCATTAAGATTTTCTTCAAATTTCACTGGAGGAATTTTGTTTATATCTGATTCACTAGGGAATTTGGAGTCATTTATACCGATGGCAAAAACAATCGTATCTGGTCCAATTGCCTTGGCTTCAATATCAAAACGTTTTAGCAAGTCTTCAGACGTCTCACCACAGATGCCAAAATTATATAGCTGATTGTAGTCATCTGTCGGTAGTGTTTTTCTAAGTCTACCAGCCCAACCAAGCGCTTCTGAATCGCATGAACCAAAAGTAATACTATCTCCCCAAATTCCTATTTCCATGCGGGGATTATACCAAAAAACAAAAAAGCTTA
>CALRHO010000008.1 GCA_943359405.1 Candidatus Nomurabacteria bacterium | reverse complement strand
TCTCCCGCCTGGTCGTAAAACAAAAGCACTCCCGAGCGTGTCGGGAGTGCCTGTGCGATGAGAAAGAAAACTACCCACGCAGAAGCGCTCCCGACCGAAGGAGAATCCCGACGCTGTGAGTATGAGTAATCATAGGTAGAAGATATACCGATAAGAATAACCTGTCAACCGATTCATCTAGGCAAAACAAAAGCCTGGCGGACCAGGCGTGCGGCAGGTGGTGGAGAGCATTGGATAACGAGTGCCGCAAAACCAATGTGCGCAGGACGCATTACAGCCCTTGCTGGGCCGACTCTTCGGGCGGCTACGGGAAACATGGTAATCCCCCGACCAACCCTTATGACCAGCAACGCGCTCGGTCCCCAGACACGAGCAAACGTTGCTTTGAGAACCTTGGTCACCACCACCTGCCAGACACCACCATACTAAACTCGGTATAAAAACAATTGGCGGGCAGACCAGTCTCCCAGTCTACCCGCCGCCACATGTAAGGGGTGGTCTTCAGCCAGGATGCCCAGGTAAGAAGACGTCTCCGACTGTTACAGCGCACAATGACACGTACGCTGGGACACCGCTCTCCGCGGTTCTGCCACACGACCATCACCGGGCCATTCGGTGTTCCGTTATAACGGGCGAGTCACCTTACTACAGCCCAATGTCACTTAACGATCCCCTCCTAAGAATATCCTAACAAAACGTGCATCCACCGCAACCTGACTCGCTATGCTACTATATCCCCTGATGACCGAAACCATTGTAATGTCTGTCGGCGGATCACTGATTGTCCCCGACGCTATCGATACCACATTTCTTAGCAACCTAAAAAATCTCATTGACGTACACACGGCTTCGGGCCGTCGTTTTATTATCATTGCTGGCGGTGGACGCACTGCCCGTCGCTACCAAGACGCCGCCAAGGCAGTGGCCACCCTCGAGCGAGAGGACCTCGACTGGATGGGTATCCATGCAACGCGCCTCAATGGCCACCTTTTGCGTACCGTCTTCCGTGACCGTGCCTATCGAGTCATGATTACCAATCCTGACGATATTCATGATGTACCCCCGCACGAGCGCCTCATCATCGCGGCGGGCTACCGTCCAGGTGCCTCAACTGACCTCCGTGCCGTACAGATTGCTGAACGTATTGGAGCCAAAGCGATGGTGAACCTCTCCAATACTGACTATGTCTACACCGACAATCCGAAAACCAATCCTGATGCATCAGCAATCGAAACCATTACCTGGGATAATTTTATGAAACTGATTCCCGTCGACTGGGACCCCGGGCTCTCGGCACCGTTTGACCCCGTTGCAGCCCGCGCCGCTACCGCACTTGGCCTCGAGGTCGCTCACATCAACGGAACAAACCTCGAAGCACTCAGCAACTATCTCGATGGCAAACCATTTGTCGGCACCCGCATTCATCCGTAGTACTTTTCCCTAGGCTGGTCCTCGGGAAAAACCAAAACACCACGGTGGCCACAAAGGGGCCACCGTGGTGTTTTGGTTTAGTAATAACTACTTCCCGGTTTTTTCACCAGGTACCATAAGCGCCACCTCAATAGCCTCCTCAAGTTCCTTCACTGAGGCATTATTTATAATCGTGTAATCTGCCATCGCCATCACCATCGCCTTTTGCATACCATGCGGGTCAGGGTCATTCATTTCGAGCTGCTCCTGTGCTACAAACTCGTCAAACGTGACCTGGTCCGAGGCTGAGCCACGCCCCTGAATACGTGCAAAGCGAACCTCTACGTCTGCATCGACCGCAAGCAAAATACCACCAGCGCGCCTCAGTGCAGCTACTTCTGCTGTGGTACGAATAGACTCTATAATCAGGTGATCAAGCGCGGACTCACGCACCTCAGCCAGTGCCGCCTTGATTACATAATCGTCACCATAGTGAGCTCGCAGTTCGTTAGCCATTTGCCGCAGGTGTGGTCGGTCAGTTGGCAATCCCTTCTGGAGTAATTCTCGGGTTATAAGACCGCGGCTCGAGAAGTGAAGATATCCACGTTGTTTAACGAGGTATTCGACGACTGTGCCTTTTCCAGCTCCATCAGTACCCGTAATTCCGATGAGCATATGTGCTACTTTGTAACCTTCTTTGCCTGCCACTGTTCATACGCAACAAGCAAGGGCGAAGCAATAAAGATTGAAGAGTATGCACCAGCAAGTACACCTACCCCCAAGATCAGGACAAACACCTGTGTCACTTCCCCACCAAAGAAGTAAAGTGCACCAAGCGCAAGCAGTACCGTTAGTGAGGTGTTGATCGAGCGAGCCAGCGTCTCGGTAATCGCTTCATTAACCAGCTCTCCAAAGGAGCGGTTGAGCGTATACGTTACCTCTTCTCGAGGCATCGCGCCGACCACTGCAACTTTCTTACGATGCTCAGTACGGTTCTCTTTTAGTTTCTCCCGGACACGGTCAAAGATTACAATCGTATCGTTCACCGAAAAGCCCAAGATAGTAAGGAGGGCGGTCACAAATAGAATATCGACTTCCGCTCCCATAAAGAAGCCGAGAAGTGACATCGCCGCTAAGGGCACTACGATATCATGTGCCAGTACTCCAATCGCAATAAAACCATACATCCACGAACTCACCGGGTAACCAATACCTGCAAAGGCAAAGGCTACATAAAAGATAATGAGGAGTAACACGGCACCAATCGCCCACACGGCCTTGTCAGCAAGCTCAGCACCAATCACCGGCCCAACAGAAGTAAAGCGAGACACTTCACCCCCTTCGCCGAGGGCTGTCAGTGCCTCAGCCAAACCTGCCCGCTCCTGCTCAGTAAGATCTCGTGTCGACACCAGATAGCCACTGCCTTCATCGGTACTTGATTGTCGGAGTGAAAAACCATCAAGTCCAAGCGGTGTAATCGCAGCTTCAATCGTGGTGCGATCAGGCACGGTAGTGTAGCGCACTTCCATGAGTGAGCCGCCAGTAAAGTCGATGCCTAGACGGAGGCCAAAAAACGCCACCAGTGCCACCGAGACAGCGACGATTGTCACCCCAATCCAAATATAGATACGTTTTTGAGGAATGATGTGCATAGGGGGTCGTGACTATTTCTTACTAAATCCGGTACCAAACAGAAGCCGCCACACCCCTGGTGCATCAGGTCGCACGTCAGGTAAGACGAGGAGAAGTGTGCGGGTGAGGGTAATAGCAGAAAGCATTGAGATGATGGTACCGATACCGAGCACAAGCGCAAAACCCTTGATGAGGGGGGTGCCAAACCAGAAGAGAATCACTGCCGAAAGCAGTGCGGTTACGTTACCGTCACGAATCGCTGACCAGGCGCGACTAAAACCAATAGTCGCCGCTTCGCGCGTACTCCGACCAGCACGTAACTCCTCTTTCATACGCTCAAACACCAGCACGTTACCATCAACCGCCATACCAAGCGACAACACAAAACCAGCCAGGCCCGCCGCCGTGAGTGTCACCGGAATCAGTACAAACGTTGTCAGCGAAATAACCACGTAGGCAACCAAGGCAATGGCTGCCACTACTCCGGGTAAGCGATACCAGGCAACCATAAAGAGGGCGACCAAGAGAAGCCCCGCCGCGCCCGCCAATATGCTGTCCTTCACCATCGAGGCGCCGAGCGTAGCATCAATAGTCTGAGTACTCACCAGTGAAATCGGGATTGGCAGGGCACCAAGGTTGAGGTTCTCAGCTAGTGCCTTTGCCTCAGGAGCCGTAAACCCACCGGAAATGATAGCCGTACCGCCGATAATAGCCTCGTTTATGGTTGGTGCAGAAATCACTTCACCGTCGAGGAAGATAGCGAGTTGCCGACCTACATTTAAACGGGTCACCTCCGCGAAGAGGTCAGCTCCTTCACTATCAAATGTCACACGGACGGTTGGCTCATTTGCAAGCTGTCCACTTTGCGACCCCGCAAATTCAACTGCCGCACTCTGCAGATAGCGACCAGTCAAGCCAGTTTCAAGGTAAGGGTCCAAATCATCAACCGACTGTCCGTTGACCCGAATATTACCAATAACCGCGCCACTCGTCGCTGTCGTTGAGGCCAATTCATTTGCACTATCAATAGCAGCCATCGCTTCTGGATCAATCAGCTTAAATTCCAAGAGTGGTGTTCGCCCAATCTCGGCGACCGCCGCCGACACGTCAGTTACACCAGGCAACTCGACCACCAATCGCTCCATTGGTTCATCAGAGACAAAACTACTGCGCTCTACGTACACCACGGGTTCTGAGACACCAAAAAGATTCACGCGCCGCTCAATCACCTCACGCAAAGTACCCATAAGGGCCGGCACTTCAGACGCGGGTACTGCCGAGACATCGGCCTGATAGACCAAATGTGAACCACCAGCTAAGTCAAGTCCGAGTTTAAAGGGATAGCGAGCCCCCTCGAGGGTGGCACTCTGATACACAAATGAGCTAAGCCAAAATAACACCCCGATGACGGTAACTGCTCGAAACCAACGTAAAAAAGTGTCCGTGCCTGTATCTGTGGAGTTGCTCATAGAATAACCGTTACTACGAATGATGCCTGTTATAGCATACTAGCTGGTGCTCTGCCACGCCTGGGCCGCGAGCGACACGGTATTTCGTAAGAGAGCCGCCACAGTGACCGGACCAATGCCACCGGGAACTGGTGTAAATACGGCAGCCTTCAGAGCGACCGCCGCAGCCACGTCACCCCGCAACACGCCACCGTCTTCCGAGGTGCCCGCATCAAATATCACGACCCCTTCCTTGACCATTGCCGGAGTTATCAATCCCGGCTGGCCAGCACCGGTAATGATGATGTCGGCGGTTGCAAGCAGCGCTCCTATAGAAACGTCACCCTTTGTTACCACTGTTACTCGACCACCCGCTTCCCGAGCATAGTGTGCGGCAGGCTTCCCGACCAGACGCCCCGCACCCACTACCACCACTGCCCGATCGGCAAAGGTGACTCCATATGTCCGCGCAATTTCGTCTATTGCGACCACCACTGGCGATAGACAGGCGAGCGGTTCGACACCATAGCGAAAACCATCCGGGTCATGCGTAGCCGGTACCGCGGCCAGCACCGCCTCTCGGTCTATCTGCGCCGGCAGTGGTAATTGCACTACGACCCCCTGCGCACTTTGGCAGGCACTCCGCACCGCAGCCACTGCTACCTCGGTGGTCGCGCCTGGCGGCAACTCCGCCACCACCACTCGCACCCCTACCGCCGCCGCCTTCCGCTGCTTCAGCGCCAGATACTTCTGGGTTTCAAAAGTTGGGTCACCGGTTATGATGGCCAGTGTCGGTACGCCAAACTGAGCCAGGCTAGTAACCTGGCCCCGGATTTCGTCGAGTACACGTTCGGCAATTGCTTTACCATCTACTACCATAGGCGGCAGTATAGCAAAAAACCAAGAAAAATCAGCGAGCAGAACCCTGACGCGCCGATTCAGGTACGAGCGTTTGGTAACGACCAGCCGTAGTAGTAAAGGCGGTTACTGAGTCATAACGACACGGGCGAACAGCGGCCAGCTTGTCACCACACAGGAGGAGTGGGTACGCATAAAACCGCCAACTACCAGGAGCAGTTGGAATCCGACCGCGCGTCCCATGCCAAAATAAGAAAAAGACTAACCGGACTAAAACTGGTGGTAGCCACAACACGCGCTTACCCACGGCTGCCGCCATTTCAGTTGCGCGCAAGAATGGGCCGGTGGGAGTAAGGTTGTATACCTCATAGCCCTGGGGAGCGGTAGTAGCAAAATGCACCACCGTATCAACCACATCATCCTCATGCACGAACTGTCGCGCAAAACCGGAAGTTGCGGGCATAAAGGCCGTGAGTATGGTTACCAGACGAGCGAGTAATCCGCCCCGCAAATTACCGGCGAGCGCTGACTGTAATCCAAACCGCAACTTTATATAACGACCACGAGGGCCTGTAATCGCTGCCGGACGCAACACGACAACCGCCGGCGGTGTTGCAGCCGCCCGATATACCGCCTGCAAATGTTCCTCAGCGATACGTTTCTCCAGTGCATACCGGTAGTCATCAGGTCGCTGCTCATCCGTTTCAACAAAAAACTGGTCGAAGGTATTCGTGTATTGGGCACTGTATGATGCCGCCGTTGAAAAATGAATGAGCGTTTTTACGCTCGGCGTACCAAAGGCAAACGCAAATACTTTATCACTACCCGTAGTATTCCAGCGCCACTGCTTGGCCGCCTCACCATACAGTGAACGAATCTGCCAGGCGGTATGTACTACGACAGCAGGCGAAGCGGCGGCGGCGGCGGCCTGCCAGCTATCGTCAGCGAGATTTGCCTGCACATACTTAAGTTTAGGAACCTGGCGCAGAAAGTCTGTCATCGGTTCTTTATCAATCGCCACTATTGTGTGGATGTCGCTGCGGGTAGCTGCCTGGGCACAGAGCATCTCGCCCACATAGCCAGCAGCACCAGTAATCACCACGGCAATAGATTGCATGCGAACAGTATAACAACCACACTAGCGCGGAAGTTTTATACTCATGCCAAACCGTGAGAGAAGGGTCTTAAACGTGCGGAGGGCAATTTCAACATCAAGCAGCACCGAGCGGTTCTTTACATAGTAAAGATCGTAGGCCAGTCGTACCTTTGACTCCTCCAGTGACTGTGGACTGATATTCCCCGCCATGTACTGTTGATGAGTTTGTGCCCAACCCGTCACCCCCGGTTTTACAAAATTGCGAATATTGTAATACGGAATTTCAGCCGCCAAGCGTTCACCAAGACCGCGAATGTCGTTGCGCGGTCCAATCAGTGACATATCACCACGAAAAATAGCTAATATTTGAGGTAACTCATCAATTGAAAGTTTTCGGAGTACTGCGCCCACCCGTGTCACACGGTTACCTTGTGCCGCATCTTCTGGTGTCCAGGTTGCGCTTGCACTACGGTTTTCGGTCATGGTCCGGATTTTGTGCACAGTGACGAGCTTATTAAAACGACCGATGCGCTCCTGAGCAATAAAGAATTCGCGCGGTAGCCGCCGTTCTTCAATAATCATAGCAATATAGATAACCGGGAGACAACAAGCCAGAATCAAACCGAGTGCCACACTAGCCACTACATCAATACCACGCTTGGCAACATCGTATGCCAAACTTCGTGATTGCGAGACATTGGTAATAAACCATTCATAACTAAGTGCCGAGAGTGGCACCCGATCAAAGGTATCTTCATACACTCGATGAAAATCCAAGAAGGTGAGCTCAAAACGCAGAAAGGCAAGGTCAAACAACTTAGGTACAATGGCCTGCAAATAGGTGCTATTCGGATTGGCTACAATGATATCAATTCGTTCACGCTCAATCAGGGTAAAGAGCTTCTCTTCAAATCCTGGCGTCGCTTTGGCAGTAGCTTCATCAATAAGCCGCACAAATGAATAGCTGTAACGGTCATTATTGTTAATCTCATCAACGAGCTCTATTGCCTCAGGCCCATCAGCAAGTAAAATCGCCCGGTGCTGTGTTCGTGGTGAAATGTACTGAAAAAGCGACATTCGCCACCAGGCAAACAAGGCCACTGAGATACCGAGGTAGATAAGTAAATTGGTCTTAGGGGCAATCCCAAACGGTACTATCAAGAAGAGTAACGCGGCTACAACAATGTTAACGACCCACGTATTAATGATGCGACTCAACAACAAATTCTTGAGAAAAATCGTGTGCTTATCGTACAGTCCCGCAATGTAAAAAATAAATACCCAGACCGCCGAAATGGTCAGAAAGGGCCACAGGTGCGCTGAGAACATTTCCCCACTCGGGAAACTAAGGTAGCGCACAAACAACGTCACCCACAACGCCACCACAAAAAAGATGAGGTCGCCGAGTATCAGAAGTGTCAGTTCGCGCGTTCGTTCACCCATAGCAGTATTGGTACGTTAATACTACCCCAGACCATACAAATAGCAATAAACAAGGCTATTTCTGGCTGCACCGCACCACAATTTTGCTGATTCGTATGGTACTGCTGTAGCGACATTGCCGTTATACTAGATGCGTGCACATGTCTACCCACGAGCCTACAAAGGTTGTATACCTCATAACGAGATCAGATTGGGGTGAGAAATGGGATGGGACCCCTTTCGTAAGACTCGCCCAGCAATTTTGCGAATACTTGGAGCAAAATGACGAGCGAGCTGAAACAGAATTAAATATTCTGTTTCAGAAGGTTGCCAGCAATTTTGATAGAAATAGCGACAACCTGTACGGCTTCTGTAAGAAGGACAGCGTCTGTAAGACGGATCGTTTACGCACCGCCCCTACACATATATCCGCATGACAACACCTACACAAACAAAGAAAATACTCTTCTTAATCACTAAGTCGAATTGTGGGCTGAAACAGTCTGGGGGACTGTTTCAGTTCTTTCCTCCCCAATTTCCCTAATGTGTAGTCCTATGTCAGAAAAACAACTATATCGAAAAAAGGTTTTATACCTCATAACGAAATCAAATTGGGGAGGAGCGCAACGTTACGTGTATGACCTCGCCACTACCCTCGACCACCACGTCTGGGAACCTATGGTGGCCTGTGGCGGCAGCGGTACCCTAGTCGACATGCTCCACCACGCTGGCATTGCTACTATTACCTTACCAGACCTAGAACGTGATATATCACTACAAAAAGAGTGGCGTTTCTTTTGGTCATTTTATCGACTACTCCGCACCGAACGTCCTGCCGTACTTCATCTCAATAGCTCCAAAGCCAGTGGCCTGGGTGCACTCGCTGGACGCCTGGCACGTGTACCTCAAATCATCGTAACTGCCCACGGGTGGGCATTTAATGAAGACCGACCACGCTGGCAAAAATTACTCATAAAGATACTGCACTGGCTTACGATTCTTTTATCTCATCGCACCATAGCAGTATCGAGCGGCCTACTGCGCCAACTTCGGTGGCCAGGTACCGAGCGTAAAATGAAAGTAATCAACCCCGGTCGCACTATCGGTGCCATGTACGATACAACCGAAGCGCGCGCGGAACTCGTACGTCGCCACCCTGCCCTTGCCCAATACGAACACGATCCTTGGCTTGGCGTCATAGCTGAACTCCACCCTATCAAACGACACGCCGTACTCATTACCGCGGTAGCATCGCTCGTCCGCACCCACCCGACCGTACGTCTCATCTGTATTGGTGACGGGTCAATTCGCACCGAACTCGAGGCCCTCGTTCAAGCACACAACCTCGCTGCCCACGTCTTTTTTCTAGGCAGCGTGGTAGAGGCCGCCCGTTTTCTCAAGGCCTTTACCATCGCCGTGCTCCCTTCCAAATCGGAATCATACGGCTACGTGCTGCATGAGGCTGGACTCGCCGGTGTGCCTGTGGTTGCGACCGCCGTCGGCGGCATCCCTGACATTATCAGACACGAGGTGAGTGGGCTTCTCGTACCGCCTGACGATAGTGAGTACCTAACAAACGCCCTAGCCCAGTTACTTGATAACACTACCCGAGCTGAACAATTCGCATCCGCACTTCAAAAGTCTGTTAGTGCGCGCACCGTCGCTCTCATGACGGCAGCCACCACCGCGCTCTACCAGCACTAACCACCAATAATGCTATCGTCACTGGTAATCCGAACGGGCGCATTGCGGCGCATCGACATCACCATTCCCAAGGCGATATAGGTAGTAAGAAGATGTGACCCTCCGTATGACAAAAATGGTACGGTGAGCCCCGTCACAGGTAGTAACCCTACATTCATACCAATGTGCACAAAAAAGTGACTCATGAGCATCAGTGCCACGCCGATGGTAAACAATTTCTCGAAATTGGTAGCTCCCGCTGCCGCATGCGCAATCAATCGCCAGATTACCGCTGAGAAAAGTGTAAAGAGGAGCACCACCCCAAAAAAGCCCCACTCTTCTGCATAGGCAGCAAAGATAAAGTCAGTTTGAAACTCCGGTAAAAACAGGAGTTTTGACTGCGTACCATATCCGATTCCCTTCCCCAGGAGCTCACCAGATCCGACCGCTACTGTGGACTGGTAGGCATTGTAACCAGCCCCTTGAATATCTGAGAGAGGATCAAGAAAGGTCAGGATGCGTTGCTTTTGGTACTCGTAGAGTCCAAATTGCCACAACAGCGCAAAACCAATAGCACCAAGTCCAAGAACGGTAATGAGATGACGTGCCTTGATCCCTGCTACCATTACCATACCAAACCAAATCGCGGCAATGATGAGTGCTGATCCAAAGTCAGGCTGAATAATCACCAAACCACCGATTACCGCAGTGTACAATCCTGAAACTAAAATATGCGTGAAGTCACCAATGAGTTCATGGCGCTTAGCAAAATATTTCGCCAGGACCACTACCAAAATAAGCTTTGCCGGATCTGCCGGTTGAATTGAGAAAAAACCGAGATCAAAGCGACTTTGTGCGCCAAGGGTAATTGAACCAACAAAAAGTACCAGTACCAACAGGAGTACAATTCCTACATACGATGTAAAGGCTGCGGGACTCGTGCGCAAAAACCGGTAGTCAGGAACGAGGGCCGCCAGGAGGGCCGCGACCGCCAAACCAATCCAAAGCACCTGTCGATCAAGATAGGTGTTGTCACCTGTATGTGAATACATGGTAACAAGCCCCATGAGCGAGAGTGATAGTACACAACCCAGGAGTAACCAATCAAGTCCGGCAAAGAGTGACCGTATGGTTTGCATCGCCCCATCTTATACAACTGCACGTTCCTTCACAACGCCTCACACCACGATTATCGCAGTGTCTCAAATCCACTGTCAGTCTTGGGGATGATATCAATGCGAGCAGGACCGACTTCACAGATATTCGTCGCGATACGTCGATAGACGACCTCAAGATCAGCCACCGTCGGTGCCTCAAAGTACGTATCAGGACTACTAGCAAGACTCTTGATAAGCTCGGTGTCACGAGCTACGTCCCCTGAGGGAGCGGTCAGGAAATCACCAAACCCAATCGCGTATATTATGACCCCGACAGCCTTAGCGCGTTCGGCAGCCTGTTTGGCGTAACTGGCTGCATACTCACGATCGGCCTTTCCTGTCTCGGGGTTCACGGGACGAGTTACGTCACCGTCGGTAAGGAAAACAATCACCTTGCGGGCATCATCACGATGGCGGACGCTCGTTAGTTCCGCGAGCGCGACCGTAAAGGCATCTCCCATATTGGTAAACTGTGTACCATCCTTCCCCATCGCCACACCCGCAATTGCGCGACTAATCGAAGCCCGGTCAGGCGTAAGTGTTTGCTCAATTGGTGCAGATGGCAGCGTGGCATACGAGAGGAAACCAAAGGTATCTCGAGGCTGAAGTAGCTGTACAAAATTCTGTGCGGCTTTCTTGGCACTCTCAAGTGGTTCTGGTGGCATGCCACCATCAGCAGCCATTGAGCCTGATCGATCAAGCACAATCATGATGTCGGACGGCACCTCACACGTGCGTACAGTTTTTGCAATTGGTTCTGGCCAGGTGAAGTAAACTTCACGACGCTCCTGTCCAGGTAACTCATCAACCAGCGTCTGGGAAGCCGTTACCGGTTTTCCTTCGGCATCAAAAATGGTTGCCACGACTTCCACATCACGGGCCGTCGTAATGCTGGTATTTTCCACGACCGCCCGCAGGCGCGGGGAAGCATCAGCACCCGAAAGCGTAATCTCGGTGGTGCGGAATTGGTCCCGCCCCACGACCGCCGGAACCCAGACATCAACCGGTGCCAGGGTCAGAATTGTCTCCGTTGGTGAGGTGCCTAATGGTACTGCAATCCGACCCTCAAACACTGGGTAGGTGCTCCCCGGTGGCAGCACCGTACGACCGGTACGCTCTGCCAGGATAGTCGAACCTTGCTTGAGAGTGAACGTATACCCAACCATCGGTGATGCTGCCGAGCGATTGCGGTTTTCGATATACGCGACCGCGTTGTATTGACCATCGACTACCCGGAAACTGTTAGCCCACACTACTCGTGGTGGTTCTACGAGAGCCGTGCAGATGCGGGTACACAAACCACCACAATCAATACCGGTTTCAGAGCCATTTTGCCGACCATCAAAACATTGTGGGGATTCGTAAAAATAACCAAAATACACTCCGGCCACCACCAGTGACACGACGGCCCCGAAACCGGTACCGTATTGTACTCGCCGCCAAAACGCCCACCACCGAATCTTCTGCTCATTCATGCGACTATTGTAACAGACACAAAAGGCTGGCGAGTAAAAATTTTTCCAAAGAAAAAACCGGCTGATGCCGGTTTTTTCTGATTGAAAACTTAATGTTGGCGACTACCTACTCTTCCATCCGAAGATAGTACCATCGGCGCACGTGGGCTTAACTGCCGTGTTCGGAATGAGAACGGGTGGACCCCCACTGCTTAATCACCAACATTAAATCTTCAATCATCACGACGTGGGTAGTAGACCCGAGCAGACTCGGGAAAATCGGAGTGAAAGGATTTGAACCTTCGGCCCCCTTGTTATCCCTACAAGCAGTACTCGTAAGGACACGAGGTGCTCTACCAGGCTGAGCTACACTCCGACAAAGGTAGGCGTTTTTGCATACACATTGTCGCACTACTCACATCATGATGGTGCATATCCTAAGAGTTCGTACGAAATGATGGGGGTGCAAGTGCAAACACTTGCGATCTTCCACCAAAAGAACAAGGGGCGTCCGGGGCCGGCGGTATTTGCATGGGGGTTTTAGGCAGGTTCATGCAGGCCGGCCCCGGACAGACGAGGGAGGACCTCGTCTTGGGTTGGGAATGCGACAAAGATAACGTAAACTGCTCCTCTCAGTTATCCCGTCTTGGGCGCGGGTTATACGCACGTTGTCGCGAACTCCCATCACTTCGTACGACGCTTCAAATGGTAAAACTTTTTGTCACACAACATGACAGTAGCTGTACAACGTTCCTTGCAGGACGTTGACCCTATTAGTACACCTCGGCTAAATGCATTACTGCACGTACACCTAGTGCCTATCAACCCAATCATCTCTTGGGGGGTTTAATGATTCCTAATCTTGGAGGCGGCTTCCCGCTTAGATGCTTTCAGCGGTTATCCGTTCCGAACATAGCTACTCGGCAGTGCCACGGGCGTGACAGCCGACAGACCAGAGGTTCGTTCATCTCGGTCCTCTCGTACTAGAGACAACTCTCCTCAAGAATCGACGCCTGCAGTAGATAGGAGACCAACCTGTCTCACGCATCTCGTTAACTTGTATTACTACAAGGATCGGACTATAGCTTCATCTTCTTATGAAGATGTCTGACGTGTAGTCTCTCGAGGTGTTTGTAAATTTCATAGAGGGCAGGAATCCTAAGATTCCTGCACAAAGAACGGTTCTGGACGTTAACGAAGAGCATATTCGCGACATTTTGCTCTTTGTACGTCAACCGTGTCGGGTTTGCGAAGCACTGGCATCGAGCTATTCCCGAACTCCCTGCTCATTTACAGGGACCCATGCTCTTGAGGTTTATTTGACCCTCTATGAAATTTACAAACTTCCTTCGGTATTGCCCTTCTACGCATTCTTGTACGTAAAGTCGGGTTTTACCGATACTAGTCAGCTTCTCAAAATACATCACTGTATTTTGCCGCCGTGATGATGTCTTTTTGAAAGGGGGTTGAATCCTTTCGCCTCGGGTTTAGATTGGTTCTGGCACTAATATCACTATTAGAACCAGAACGGTCTAAACCCAGCTCGCGTATCTTTTTAATTGGCGAACAGCCAAACCCTTGGGACCTGCTCCAGCCCCAGGATAAGATGAGCCGACATCGAGGTGCCGAACCGTGCCGTCGCTATGGACGCTTGGGCACGACTAGCCTGTTATCCCCAGGGTAACTTTTATCGGGTAATCTCCGGCCGCTTCTAACGCGTACCATCGGTTCACTATGCTCCACTTTCGTGTCTGTGCGGGATCGACCCCTTACAGTCAAGCTGGTTTATGCCATTACACTATCGGCACGGTTTCCATTCGCGCCTAACCAACCTTGAGACCCCTCCGTTATTCTTTGGGAGGGTAGCGCCCCACTAAAACTGCCTGCCACGCACTGTCTCAACACGGTTTTGCCGTGCTGGTTAGAAACTACCAAAATGAAGGGTGGTATTTCACTGGCGACTCCACGGTACCCGAAAGCCCGCTTCAAAGTCTCCCACCTATGCTACGCATCAATTCAATAGCCCCAATACGAAGCTACAGTAAAGCTCCTGGGGTCTTTTCGTCTATCTGCAGGTACCCGGCATCTTTACCGGGATTGTATTTTCACCGAGCAGGTCCTCGAGACAGTTTCCCACTCGTTACGCCATTCGTGCACGTCGGAACTTACCCGACAAGGAAATACGCTCTACATTCCCTTCTCCTCCACACTTGCGTATGGAGACATTTCACGTAGGACTCTATCTTCACCACCATCTCATGCACAGGCATGAATGCTGCGGTGCCAAACATTTGGTCTCTTGTAGGTTTGGTTTGGATTATCTACATACTTTCGTACGTAGAAGGTAACTATGGCTAGGCTGTTTAACCTATAACCGTTCCAATCCGTCGTACTCCCTTACTCATACAACTATGAGGCAAAGAAGCACGACCTTAGAACGATTATAGTTATCGCTGACATTTACTGGGGCTTATACAGTCCAGCAGTACAATCCGAAGACCATACCACCCCCCGTACTTGACCTTCCAGCATAGGTCAGGCGTCACCCTCTATACATGGACTTACGTCTTCGCAGAGAGCTGTGTTTTTGTTAAACAGTCGGCAGGAAATCTTTCGCTGCGGCCCCACTTGCGTGGGGCAGGCCTTATCCCTAAGTTACGGCCGCTATTTTGCCGAGTTCCTTGAGGACCTCTCACTCGTTCGCCTTAGTCTTCTCGACTCTACCACCTGTGTCGGTTTGCGGTACGGAACCACTATGCTTAACCCAAACGAAGTTTTTCTCGGAAGCGTGCTCCCTAGAATCGGCTTGGCCGTAGCCGCACCTTTCGCTGACACTCGGAGTATTGCCTGGCGGATTTGCCTACCAGACCTCCTCATGCCCCCAACCCCAATCCAATAAGGGGCTCTAGATACAACGCTCCGTCCCTCCATAGGAACATAGCAGTGTGCAGGAATATTAACCTGCTCTCCATCGGGTCCCCCGTTCGGGATTCCCTTAGGACCGACTAACCCTTCGCTGATCACCATCGCAAAGGAAACCTTGGTATTTCGGCGGACGGGGTTCTCACCCGTCTTGCGGTTACTTGTGCTTGCATTCTCACTCCTCCACGCTCCACCGCGGCTCCCGCCTTGGATTCACTGCATGAAGGACGCTCTCCTACCACTCGTACACTTCACACAGGGCACAAGATGCTTTTGCATCTTGTGAAAAATTGCCGCTCAGGCCAGGGTGGTTACTGGCAACTTCCTCTTTCAAGCAGAGGCTGTTTTGGTTAAAACTACTGAGCGGACCCCCGAGGGGGTCTTTTGGGGAATATTTAATTCCCTGTGTGAAGTGTACGAATCCGCGATTTCGGTACTATGCTTGAGCCCCGATCATCTTCGGCGCAAGGACTCTTGACCAGTGAGCTGTTACGCTTTCTTTAAAGGATGGCTGCTTCTAAGCCAACCTCCTGGCTGTTTGTGAATCCTCACCTCCTCAAGTTGCACTGAGCATAGATTTAGGGACCTTAATCGGCGATCTGGGCTGTTCCCCTTTTGACGCGTGGAGCTTCTCCCCCACCGTCTAACTGCTGCGCTATAACCACCTGGTATTCGGAGTTTGATAAGAAACACGAGATTTCTCCCTGTTGTTTCTTTCCAGTGCTCTACCCCCAGAGGGACCACGCAACGCCAACCCAAAAGCTGTTTCGGAGAGAACCAGCTATTACGGAAATCGATAAGCTTTTCACTCCTTACCACAAGTCATCCGATGGTTTTGTACGGCCAACCGGTTCGGGCCTCCACGACCTATTACAGTCGCTTCACCCTGCTCATGGCAAGCTCTTTCCGCTTCGGGTCGTACCCCTGCCCTAAACGCGCTATTCACGCTCGCTTTCACTGTGCCTGCGCGGGGTTACCGCTTAGACGAAGGACAAAGGTACACTCGCAAGCTCATTCTTCAATAGGCACGCCGTCACCAGACTTGCGCCCAGCTCCGACTCCTTGTAGGTGTATGGTTTCAGATCTATTTCACTCCCCTCTCCGGGGTTCTTTTCACCTTTCCCTCACGGTACTTGTTCACTATCGGTCTACAAAGATATTTAGCCTTACCAGTTAGTGCTGGTAGATTCATTCGAGCTATTCGTGTCTCGAACTACTCAGGATCGGAAACCAGAGAGTCCTATATATTTCGAATACAGGACTGTTACCTTCTAGGGTCGCGCGTTCCAACGCGTTTTCCTATATATAGGTTTGTTGACTCTCCGCAACTAAATGCCGTTTCCGCCCTACAACCCCGACCGTGTAAACACGATCGGTTTGGGCTGTTCCCGTTTCGCTCGCCGCTACTAAGGGAATCGCAAGAACCTTCTTCCTGAACGTAATGGTGCTTTCGCGCCACGTCCAGGAATTGCTCCCTGAACGTACGCCGAAGCGTCCGTTCAGAAAGAAAGTTCCATTGTTGCTTTCTTTTCCTCTCGGTACTGGAATGTTTTACTTCCCGAGGTGCGCGTCTGCTTACACAGACTCCTACCGAAGGTAGGAAGGTTTCCCCATTCAGAGATCTCCGGATCGAAGGTTGTTTGCCACCTCCCCGAAGCTTATCGCAGGCATACGACGTCTTTCATCGCTCTTTGTAACCAAGGCATCCACCATACACCCTTACGTTCCTGCAAGGAACGCTGTACACCGCTGTACATGTTGTGTGTACTCCGCTCATGATGAGTAATCATGAGCGGAGCGTGATGCACCGGGGACGAAAAGACCCGGCCAGATAAATTATCTGACTCATTAGTCTAACCCGATGCATCGTTTTACCTGACTGAGTAGCACGCGCTTGCGTGCGGCTACTCAGCACCCCACGTGCGTCGAACACGTGAGGAATTTTGAGGGATGGACTCTTATCGATAATCCATCCCCTTAGGATATGCGATCGTTGCGAGCCTTCTCGCAAGACTCCCATGACAAAGTGCACTCGTCATTTCTGACGGTTGGTTTAATCACGGGATTTGTCAACGATCGCTTACCCCCAGTGTCTCTCTAAAGAAAAGGCCGCGTAGTCGCGGCAGAAAATCGCAATTGCGAAGCTCTGCGCGACTAGGCTTTCTTGCGAGTAAACATGAGTAAGTGCCCGCTATCTTATACGAAGCAAAAATAAAGTCAAGCGGTTATTGTGGCCAAGAGGTGAGCCATTTCTACTCCCCTACCCCCAAAGCCAAAACCACCCCCGAAAACGAGACGTTTTCGGGGGTGGTTTGGGGCTAATTTAGACTTACCCTCGGTAGGATCCAGGGTGCAGTTCGTCACGAATGCCGATACGGTCGATGAGAATCTGGTGCTTGTAGTCAAAGACGTCGCGAGTAAGCTTGTCGTACATACCGACGCGGTAGCGGAGGTCTTCAGAGGTGAGGGCCGCATAGCGAATCTCGATACCAATCTCGGCCTCAAGCGAACGAATCGCCGTTTCGATTTTGCTTTGCGACAATTTCTTCATTGCCAAGATGACATCGAGCCTTTGCTCAAACTCACGCACGAAGACACCAGCGACAGCCACAAAGTCTAGGGGGCCCGCCTTGCGTAAATGACCAATGAGTTCCTTGCCATTGATTGGTGCCGTCTCAAAGAGGAAGGTCTGAAGCGACTG
>CALRHO010000007.1 GCA_943359405.1 Candidatus Nomurabacteria bacterium | reverse complement strand
GCCGCCACTGACAATGCGTAGATTTCCGCCTCGCTCTTATCACCATACGGCAAGTTGGCTGTGTCCCCATAGTAGACATAGTCATACTGGGGCAATTGCTTTACCACAGCCCGCAGTATCGTAAGCCCACCGAGACCAGAGTCAAACAAACCAATCGTCATACCCTAACGCTTCATTGTTCCTAATCTTATAATTCGATCGTACTGCGCCTTAGTCACAGCGGTGATTGAAAGTCGGTTGCCGCGCTCGAGAATCTGCATACCCGAAAGCGCTGGGTCGGATCGCAGCATCGGGAGCGGTACCAGGCGTGGAAAAGTTCTCACATACCTGACCGTAACCGCGAGCCATCGGGGCGCTTCTTTGGTGCTCTTTGGATCATAGTACTGACTCTTCGGGTCAAACTGGAGGGGATCAGTCACCGCCCCGCCCACCACCGCCATCTCCCCCACTACTCCCACCTCCTTAGTACTACTATGATAAAAGAGTGCCCTATCCCCCTCTCGTATTTCATCACGCAACAAATTGCGCACCTGATAGTTGCGAACACCGTCCCAAAGCACCGCTCGCGTACGAGCCAAGTCACTGATCGAAAAAGCGTCCGGCTCACTTTTAAAGAGCCAGTACCGCACGGTTGAGACTTTTTTTCTCATAGTCAGGAGTATACTAGATATATGAGGATAGTGGGTCTTCCCTACCCTCACCTATCATTTCATTTTCATCACTATGTTCATGATGCAAAAATCGCATCGTATGATGCTCCGTAGCCACGGCCTTCTCTTAGCCCGCATCGCTCTGGGTGGCTTCTTCTTCCTCTCCGGTGTCCAGATACTCATTGGCGGTATGGCAGGAATAAATGGTGTCTCGGGCATGATTAGCAGCACCGGCCTACCATTGGCTACGGTACTAGCCTTTATTGTAGTCGCTATCAAAGTACTCGGTGGTGCTGGCCTCATGCTCGGCTACCGTACTGGCCTGGCCGCCTTTACACTCTTCCTGTTTACTGCCGCCGCTACCCTCGCCTTTCACCTGGGACCGGCGGAAGTGAACATCTTTGGCTGGGACATGGGACTCTTCAAAAACCTCGCCATTATGGGCGGCCTCCTCTACGCCATGGCCTACGGCCCCGGCGAAGGCTGGAAGGTGGGCTAATTACTGGCAAAAAAACAAAACCGCACCCCTACTCGGGTGCGGTTTTGTTCTTTAGATATTCATCGCTACGGACTTGTTCCAGCACGGAGCGGATGCACTCCATGGCTGTACGCCTTGGGTCTCGTAGAGATACCGTGCATACGCCATATTGTGATAGATATCATTAAGATCGAGTTTGAGCTCTGCAGCCTTCTCACCGTGGTAACGGCGATTAATCTGCATAACGCCCGTATCGTCGGAGTCAACACGACCAGTCAAGACGGTACCGTCAGGCAACGTATGACGGAAGGTTGACTCACAGCGCGCGATTTCGGCCATGACTGGGATGTCGCGGAAGTAGGAACGGACGATGCGCTCAGTATCGAGCACCTCGCGGGTCACCTGACCCTCCTGCGTCGCTGCTTCAGCCACCGCAATCGTACCGTACGCGGTATCTGCCGGTGCTAGTGTGGTCACGGATGTAGCCAAGAGCACGGTCAGAATCACTGTCGATAAAATAAGCCAACTGTCTTATCTAGCAAGCACCGAGTGAGAGGAGTCCGGGAGACCCGTACCACCCCCACTTTCGGTGACCGCACTATCCTATCACAGACTGCGGATTTTTTTCATAATAGCATATTTTATACTATCTGTCAATGCATTGTAAGCAATTATAAGGGATAATGAGCTTATTTAAAGCCATATAAATGAAATGTCAGGGTGGGTGTATCGGCTTGAATTGAGGATTATGTTCTTCCTCTTAACACGTCACCCCGCCAGTTGGACTATCCTCGTTGGATAGCGCAACCGGCGGGGTGTTGTCAGGCTCAGCACACATCCAGCTCGAGCTAGCGATAATCAGTGATGAACAGGCGCTGGTGAGGAATCTTCCTAAGCATCTCGCTCAGAGCTGGAGGATTGGTTTCTTCTAGACGAAATATGTCTAGGAGAAACGCTTGTTCGTCCTCTTTAATCCAGCTGTCAAGCAGTTTCAGTAGCTCGACAAGGTCTTTGCCCTGATGTGGGCTTGAGAGGATTCCATAAACGCCACCCCCAGCATCGTATTGCACCTCTTCAGTTTTAGCATGATAGCGGTTGATATAGAATCTTGGCCAATAGCCTTCATGGCCAGGCAGACTAAGTATAAACTCACACACTACACCATGCCTAAGCACGACCCTGATTCGCGAATCACGGTAGCACTCCACGTCAAACATGTTTCTATCCCCTTCTTGATCGGTGAACCTCTGACTAAACTAGCTTTATGTATGTATTGTGTCAAACCTCCTCGTACTGACGGGCCAGGACGAGGGCACCCCAGAGGCCAGATGCATCACCCAGAGTAGCGGTCGTAATAAGTGGACAATCAACGAAACCATTAAGTGTCTCTACAGTGGCCTTACGGATGTCGCTAAGCTCAATTTTAGGGTCACCGAGAATCATCGAACCTCCGAGCACAATCACGTCTGGAGACCAGTAGAGAGTCGTGTTACGCAATCCTTGAGCTAAATAGCCAGCTAGATCTTTCCAAATCACATCGGACTGTGGAATATCTTTCGGGGACGTGCCCATGCGGGCCTCAAGTCCAGTTCCCGAAACTAAATTTTCTAGCGTCGGTGCGATATCTTCCCCGAGCACAGTGCGATCAATATCAATAATCTGATGTCCTGGCTCAAAGCCCTGAGTAGCCGCATCGATGCGACCGTTCACGATCTTTACCCCACCGACACCAGTCGAGATAGTGTGGTAAGCCACAATCGGCATCCCCTTCCCTGCTCCATGATGGGCTTCACCAAGGCCTGCCACTGCGGTATCGTTCTCAATCACCAGTGGCGCCTCAAAGTGTTTTCTTAATGACCGCGCCAGCGACTTGCCTGCCCAGTCACTAAGGATAGCGTCGTTTTGGATACCTTCTCGGTCATCGGCT
Organism: Candidatus Nomurabacteria bacterium; assembly: GCA_943359405.1. Classification (GTDB taxonomy): domain Bacteria; phylum Patescibacteriota; class Minisyncoccia; order Phycocordibacterales; family UBA918; genus OLB19. The sequence continues at coordinate 14,902 of CALRHO010000007.1, read as the reverse complement.
ATCAGACCGCGGATACCCCCGGCAATCAGATACACTTCATCGGCCAAGACGCCAAGATCACGTACGGCTTCGGTCAACGCCGTAACACCAGATGAAAAATCCCGAGGGGTTTTTACCGTTGTTGTCCGAGTGAGGGTTTCGTGGTCACGGGATATTCCCACCCGCATGCTCGTGCCACCAATATCAAAGAGCACATAGGTCATAGGCCAAGGAGCGCTCTGGTTTTATCTTTGTAAAGTTCGACATTCGGCTGATCAAAGGCGTCCACATTCATAAGGTGCGCAACGTACATCACCTCACGCATAGCCGCACCAAGGTAATATCCAAGCGCAGCCGGCACATCTTCGGAGAGGACCGTTGCGCGATACGGCAGCCCTTGCGCCTGATAGGCACTCACCACACCGCCATAAAGTGCTGTACTCACTTCTTCTAGGGTGAATTTCTTTAAGTGGGGTGCGATTGAAGTCGGACCGATTTTATAGTCTGCACCATTATCATCGACGGTGACGAATTCAGTGAGAACGCCCGGAAACGCCGCTAGGTAGAGCTGTCCGACAGAATGCAGCTCTACCGGAGTGGATATAGTCGGCAGCATTCCCACCTTGACTGGCTTACCGTCACGAGTGGTGGCCTTACCAAGACTCTCAGCAAAAAGCTGTCGGTACCAGCAGCCGAGTTTGTAGAGCCGTGCTTCAAAAGCAAAGAAATTGAAGTGCCGATACCCGGAACGTAGAAAAGCATGGAGCTGAACAGAGCGTACTGCCACTGCCTCCTCAGCGACCGAATCATTCGACCGGACCATACCGGACACGATTGCTTCCACCGCGTGATTAAGGAGCACCAGAGGTACCAGAGCAACTTCTGTAGTGACTGAGAAGCGGCCACCAACCATAGTTGGCATGGGTAGGTAGTGACTTCCCTGCTTCTTTGCCACCTTGGCAAGTGGCGTGCCTGGATTGCCGATATAGATTACCCGGGAGTGAATGTCTCTCCCGTACTGCGCCTCCAAAAGACGCAAAATTACGCTTGCATTGGCCAGTGTCTCGGTGGTCGTACCAGACTTACTAATAATGCAGACTGCAACCTGTGACACCTTCTTAACCCCCCGTAGCGCCGTACTCACCGCAGTAAGTGCTGCCGGCGTGATCATGTCAAGTACGGTTAGTTTGGGATGCTCATCAGTCGCCAAAGTAGTATGGAGCGCTTCAAGCCCCAACGATGAACCACCAATACCAACCACTATCACGTGGCGCACAGAGGCAAAGGTGCGTAGCTGTGCACGCAGTGATGTCACTAATGGTAGGGTCGGATGTGCTAAAGCATACTCAGGGCGAGTGGTATCTCGCTCACGAACAACGCGCGCAACATCCATCCGATAGGCAGCCAAACGTTTCTCATCGGCGGTGGTGCTCGGGAGCTTGGTAGTACCAAGATAAGTGGTTTCAAACATAGCTACTGACGATTCGGAAGTAAACAAATTAAAGACAGAACGTACTACTAGACTTGTCGCACGTTACTACAGTCAACGTGCTTAAGAATGTATTTATAGGCCTCATCAACTGAATCAACAACCTGAAAGAGCTCGAGGTCTTCTTTGCTAATCGTCTTGTGGTGTTTAAGTAAATCTTTCTCAAACCAGCGTAGGAGTGGCTCCCAGAATTCGCGGCCGTAGAGTAACACTGGTAATTTCTCAATCTTCTTGGTCTGTATCAACGTAATGATTTCAAACAACTCATCCAGTGTGCCAAAGCCACCCGGAAAATAAACATAGACCTCTGACGCAAATGTCAGCATCACTTTACGTGCAAAGAAAAAGTCAAACGAGAGTGAGTCAGTGGTGTACGGATTTAGTTTTTGTTCGTAAGGTAACTGGATGTTAAGACCGACAGACTTACCACCGACCTTAAAGGCTCCGACATTTGAAGCTTCCATAATTCCTGGTCCGCCGCCTGATATAATCGCAAAGCCTTTCTTTGCGAGCTTGGCAGCTAGCTCTTCAGCAGCCTTATAGTAAGGGTCAGTAGGGGTAAGTCGAGCACTACCCCAAAAAGTAGCTGCCAAATCGTAGTTACGTAAGAGTTCAAACCCCTGCACAAACTCCGACATTATACGAAAGACGCGCCAGGATTGGATAGCATCGCCATCAGAGCCATTCGGATCAAGGAGTTCGCTGACGACTCGACAGTGGGGAGCGACACTCACGACTTTAGGCTTTTTCTTTGACTGACCACCCCCCTTTCCAAACAGAAATTCACGTACCATTACCTTAGTGTACCAAGTCTAAGCTGCAAATGGGATAGGATAGTGTGCGAATTCGGGGAGAAGTCCACGGTCGTACAGGAGGCGTGAAGCCACTTCCGCATGGCATAAAGCGCCAGTAAGCGCATTATGCGGCTCAGGCTCATCAGGAATGCCACAATAATTGAGCACTGCATCGAGATTGAGTGCACTGCGGCGATGTTGCTCATCAACGGGTGGTGGGAGGCCACGACGAATCATATGCATCCAGCACATGGTATGCGTATCGAGGGTACGGTGCGCAAAGTCCCAGGGCAACCCCGCACGATGAAGCGCCGCCTTTACTATATCGCGGTCGTACGAGACGTTCTGCCCCGTGAGCGTCCGGTTACCCAAATGCTGTGACCACTCCCAAAACTGCTGGACCAGTTCCGCCTCCGACATCTTGTTTGGGTCAGTTATTTGATCTTCGGTAAAGCCATTAACCGCAAGTGCATCCTCCATAATGTGGGCACCATCCCAAATGCGACACTCACCATAAAAGCGCCGCTCAGGGTTAAAAAAATCTACCGCGCCGAGTGACACAATCGAATGCTTTTCGTAATCCAACCCTGAGGCCTCAATATCAATAACGAGCATAGTGACCCTACTCTACCACAAGCGTAACGGTGCGCAGGAACGGCCCTGCACACGACCGCGCACCCTCCGGCTCCCGCGTAAACACCTCCACGGCGAGTACACTGTCAGTACGCCATGTCAGATTGGGACTCTTCCCGGCAAAGCCACAGGCAGTCGCCGCGAGTGTCTCGGTACTGCCAAACAGGCGCAAAGGGGTGCTCGAGACGGTCGTAAAGAGATCAAAAATCTCCACGACACTGAAGTCATCTACTACCCGGGCTGCGTATCGTCCATCAGGAGAAACTCGATCACCCGCAAACGGGTTATGTTTCCAAGGCAGTACAGACAAAGTACCTGACGCACCCTCTAACCGAAATATCTGTCTAGGCTGATTCGAAGAAAAGATTTCCTCAAAATAGAAGCGGTCGGCCGCCGGCGCCACTGAGAGCAGCGCAAGCGCTCGACCATAACCGCCGGCGGCCTCATACCGCTGCGTGAGGGTAGCATCAATAACGGTTGTCATCGTACCCGTGTCCGTAGACACCTCCTTAATCAGTTGTTGACATTCACCCCGTCTCCCCTCCACACACGCAAACGAAGTTAAGCGGTAGGTAGTGGTCGGTGCATGAATCTGTTCATCGATTTTTTTTAAGGAGACCAAAAGTGGCACCGGGAGCTGGCCTGAATAAAGGTAGTAGGTGGTACCGGTAATTGAACCTGCGTAGAAAATGAGTAGTATCCAATACAGGAGTGTCTTGCGCCTCATACACGTTTACTCAAACGGCACCTGATTACTTCCGATGATTCCTCGGGCACGATCTGCCTCATGCACCACGATGGCCCCAAAGTACACAATCGCAGTTACTGAGTAGATCCAGATGAGGAGCGCCACGATGAGCCCGGCAGCATCATACAATTTTGGTACGGCGGCGCTCGCAATGTAGAGAGAGATAAGGCTCTTGGCAACTCCAAGCAGTAGACTTGCCACCACCGCACCGTAAAAACTCGAACGACGCGAGTGGGGTGACACCGGCAAAAAGCGGTACGCAAGATAAAACAACCACGTCGTGGCTATGAGGCCAATACTGGCGGCTACCAGCGGCATGAGGGTTGCATCAGAGTACGCCAGTACCAAGCTATCAACGCCCATAATGACAATCAGGTACGCTTGCAAAACAAATATAAACACCACCGACCGCCAGCTTCTTTGTAGCCAGCCTGACAGCCCACGATGTGAGACTTCCCACAGTTGGTCAAAGCCACCACTGAGCGCATTAAACGCCACCACAATCATGGCAAAAAAGAACAGCGACCCAACAACCGGTATCGAGAAGTCGCCCGCCGTCTCACGCAAGCGGGCAATCGCTTCGGAAAGCAAGGAGAGCATCTCGGGACCAAGAACACTGCCCCAGATCATGAGCATATCGACCGCATAGGAAGAGCCATAGACGTACGATAGTACCGTCACAGAAATAAGGATAAGCGGGGTCAGCGCAAACGGCGTATAGTACGCGAGTGCCGCTGCCAAATGGCCAGCATCGTGATTGTAAAAGCGAACCCCCGCGGCTTTAAGAATTGAAAACCAATACATGAACATTAGCGTGAAAGAAGCGGGCAGGTACTAGCCGGCGTATAGCCAGCCGCACGTGCTGCCGCTTCGGTTGGAAAGTAGACTCGATTAGCCTCGGCGATACGACGAGCACTCGCACAGCGCACATCGTGATATTTGGTACCCGAGCGCGAGGCTACAAAAGCACCGCTTACCACATCACCTTCAAACGCGCGCTCTGGTGTCATGGAGCGTGTTGCCGTGGCCGCCTCACCGCTAGTATACGTGAGCGATACGGCCGCCGCCGCTGCCTCTCCCCCATCCCGACTGAGCATACAGGATGGCGTCACGACCGCATAGCGGCCTAAGGCGAAGGCCGAAAGACCCACCAAAACAATCAATACTGCGTAGTAGGATCGGTCGGTAATCAGTTCCCCCTTGAGTTTTTCCCACATATACCGTATAGTAGCGCGGTTAAAACCTTTGTTTATCACTTTCCACTATGGCAACTAAAAAGGCCGGCGGTACCGCCAAAAACCTACGCGATTCACAGCCAAAATACCTTGGTGTCAAGAAGGCTGCTGGTGCAGCCATCACCACAGGTCAAGTAATCGTCCGCCAGCGCGGCACCAAAATCGAGGCTGGTGTTGGAGTAAAAGTTGGCAAAGACCACACCCTCTACGCGATGCGTGATGGCGTGGTAGCCTTCCGCACTATCCGCAAGAAGCGCTTTGATGGTACCCTCGTCGCAAAAAAAGAGGCGTCAGTCGTAGCTGCCTAGCACGGAACCTACACCAAAGTGCGTTCATCCCGCAGTTGCAATCGAGCGACTGCGGTTTGTTTGTACTCGGCCCACAAACTACCGTCTCCTTCCGCTACGCTGCTGCTTTTGAAAAGTCATAAAAACTAAAGCCGCGCCCCATTACAGGGGCGCGGCTTTGGTTTCTTAACTGTGTTCTCTAGTTGTTTATGACCCGCGCTTGATCACTACCGTCTCGACAACAATCGGCTCAACTGGTAAGTCGCTGGGGTTAGTCTCAGTCGCACCAATGGCATCAACCACGTCCATACCGTTTAGCACACGACCAAAGACGGGGTGTTTTGAAGCAAGCGGCTCTTTATCAAAATCGAGGAACTGGTTATCCACGAGGTTGATAAAGAACTGGCTACCACCAGAGTTAGGACCGCTATTTGCCATAGCAATGGTACCCCGAACATTCGTAAGGTGTTCACCAGCAATATGTTCGTCGGCAATTGCATAGCCAGGGCCGCCTCGACCATAGGTCATCACGTCGTCAGTCTTTGAGTTGGGGTCACCACCCTGAATCATGAAGTTTTCAATAACTCGATGAAATTTGGTGCCGTTGTAAAAACCGGCTTCAGCTAGCTTGATGAAGTTACCCGCAGTAACCGGCATCGTGTCAGCGAATAATTCAAGCTCAATAACACCACTACTGGTAGTAAGCACCGCTACTGGATTAGATGGGTTGGTCATATCGTTGTTATAGGCAGTTAATTCCTCGGCGGCAAGTGGTGCTGGTAACGTCTCCTCAAGCAATACCTCTTCTTCAACATCAGTAATCTTAACTTCGGCCTGATCGCTCCCAAGCCAGTAAGAGACACCCCCGACCAGCAACGCACAGACCACAATCACACCGAGTGTGACCAATGAACCCTTTGGTAACTCTTGCATAACGTTTTTACAAAAAATCACTACTAAGCACTATCCAGCTACCACCGTCACGACGAGCTCTGCAACACCGGGTGGGGTTTTTACCTTCACGATGTGCGCACCCACTGCCTTGATTGGCGTATCTACCACAAGAGCCGACAGTGGCAGCGGACTCCCCGCAATAGCCGCAGCAGCTGCGATGTCTTTTGGCCCGACTTGCTTAAAAAGGTGGCCTTGCTCATTGGCAGCAGCGGTGATGGTGAGCGTCGTGGCCTGCAGACGATCGAGGCTCGTATGGAGCGCTGCTGCATCCAAGGCTTGCTGCGCCGCAGCCTGTGCGACGTGCGCTTTACGTTTCGCAAGCTGTTCGGGCGTGGCTGGCAGCGCTGCGCGCATCGGAATGAGCTTGTTGCGCGCATATCCATCAGGAACCTCAACTACCTGGTGCCGGCGACCAATTTTTGCGACATCTTGTAGCAGAATTACTTTCATACGTAACAGAAACTACCGAATAAGGTTGCGGGGGCTAGTATAGCAAATATCTTGCTAATTTGCTGAGGACGTACCGCTAGCAGTTTCGCTCACCACCGTCTCACCGGCCAGAAAGCGAAGAGCGGCGTCGAGCTGGGGGTCTACCCCATCGAGGTACTGTTGTGGCGTCCGACCAACGATAATGTCAGGCGTGAGGCCACCCTCAGAGATTGAGGTACCTTCAGGTGTCAGCCAGCGGGCAACGGTAACTTTTACCGAGGCACCACTCGGAAGCTCAACGAGCTCCTGCACCGACCCCTTTCCGAACGTCTTGGCGCCCATAACCGTAGCCACACCATGATCCTGCAGTGCGCCGGCCAAGATCTCTGAAGCCGAGGCTGAACCACCGTCAACGAGCACCACCAGTGTCCGATCCGTCAGACTGCCAATAACCCGACCCTGGCTACGATAGACTTCCTCGCGGGCGGCCTCCCCAAAATCTTCGCGCACTACCACCTTGCCAGTTGGCAAGAAGAAGCTGGCAATTGAAACGGCGCTCTGGAGCAATCCACCCGGATTACCACGCAGGTCGAGTACGAGTGACTTTGCATCACTCGCAACAAAGGTGCGAAGTGCCTCCTGCATTTTGGCTTCACTGATGGCGTTAAAACTATACAATTTCACCACAAAAGCGTTACCCTTACGCTCGGTTGCCACCGTCGGTACGGTAATGGTGTCGCGCACAATGTCGATTGTCTTTAACTCCGTTTCGCCGACACGGAAGACTTGGAGAGACACAGTAGTACCTTTTTCACCACGAATGAGACGCACGGCTTCATCAACACGCATGCCTTCGGTCGATTTGCCATCAATGGCCGTAATGACATCACCGGCCACAATTCCCGCTCGAATTGCCGGCGTTTCGGGCAAGGGTGCAATAACCGTTATAACGGTATCCCGAAGACCCACCTCCATTCCTACGCCACTAAAGTTTCCGGCAATATCTTGCGTGAGCGCTTGCGTATCGGCTGGTGGCAGATACACGGTATACGGATCACCATAGGCATCAACCAAACCTGAGATTGCTCCCCGCAACTTATCCTGGTTGGTAAGGGTCGTGGTCGCGGTGGTCGAAAACTTTCTATCCATAATCTCCCAGACCCGCCAAAATTCACTTAAATCAACCCCACTACCTGCTGTCACGGAAGCGTCGGAAGCAAACAGACTAAAAATTGAAGCGGTGTGGCCACCATTTGGATTATCGGCAAAGACGCCTAATTCGCCGAGGCGAAGGCCGGTCATAAACGTGCCAACGGCGAGTAAAATTGCCAAAGTGACGCCCAACCAGCGACCTCGGCGGGTTCCATCAACTGCGCGAACCGCAGCGGGGGTAGTATCAATCTGCATACCGCATTAGTATCGCACACCCCACCGCCAAGGGGAACAGCATCAATCGTCAAACCGTAGACAACGTGTCCGTCTCCGTGCCTACGGACTACTATGGTATAGTTTTGCCATGTTTGGCCTCTTTTCTACCCGTCCCACACTACCGAGCACCCCGGCACCCACCCTACGACTTCACAACAACCTCACCGGGACACTCGAGGAATTTTCTCCACTTACCCCAGAAGCGGTCACCATGTACACGTGTGGCCCCACCGTTTATGACTACGCTCATATCGGCAACCTCCGCTCGTACGTCTTTGCCGATACCCTCAAGCGCACCCTCATACACTTTGGCTACGAAGTGAAGCACACCATCAACCTTACTGACTTTGGCCACCTCAGCGACGATGGCGACGCCGGCGAAGACAAAATGATGAAAGGACTCAAGCGTGAAGGCCTCCCCGTGTCCCTGAGTGCCATGCGTGAACTCTCAGATCGCTTTATTACTGCCTTCAAATCCGATATCGAGTCGCTCCGTATCCTCCCTCCTACTACCTGGGCTCGGGCCAGCGACTACGTAGAAATGCAGATTCGTCTTATTGAAACCCTCGAAGGTAAGGGCTATACCTACGAAACCCGCGACGGAGTGTATTTTGATATCAGCAAGTTTCCTACCTACGGCAAGCTTGGCAACATCGACCTGAACGCACTCCGTAGTGGTGCCCGTGTCGACATCAATGAAGAGAAGCGTCACCCGGCTGACTTTGCCGTCTGGAAAAAAGGACTGCTCGGCTGGGATAGTCGCTGGGGCAAAGGCTTTCCGGGTTGGCACATCGAGTGTTCTGCCATGGCAATTGCGACCCTGGGTAAGTCTATCGATATTCATACCGGTGGCATCGACCACATTCACACCCACCACAACGCGGAAATTGCCCAAAGCGAAGCTGCAACTGGCAAACAGTTTGCCCACTTCTGGCTCCATAATGAATTCATCACGATTGATAACACCAAGATTTCAAAATCACTCCACAACGGCATCACCCTACGCCACCTTCTCGACCTTGGCTTTACTGGTGACGACTACCGTTACTGGCTCCTTACCGCCCACTACCGTTCACCCGTAAACTTCACCATCGAGGCCCTCCGGGGAGCGAAGCAAGCACTCTATCGACTCAAACGCCACGTCTTTGAGGAATACCGTGGGGTAAAAGCCGAACCTGATGAGACGATTCTGGATCGCTTTGCGACCCTGATCGGTAACGACCTCGATACGCCAGGCGCGCTTGCGCTTGTCTGGGAAGTAGTAAAGAGCGATTCGCTTACCAAGACCCAAAAATATGGAACCCTACTGGCTATCGATAGCGTCCTAGATATTGGACTTTCGGATAACCCCGAGGATGGTGCTCGCTCGCTCGGTATCATCGCCAAACATGAGCTCCCCCTTGATGTACAAGCCCTCGTAGACGAACGAGAAGCTGCGCGCGTTGCTCGCAACTGGCCTCTGGCTGATCATCTCCGTGAGGCACTAAACCTTAAAGGCTACAGTATCGAAGACACTCCCCAAGGACCCCGCGTAAGCAAAGCCACGTAGGAGCACCCGGTTGGCGGTTCGTACCTAAGCGTCCTATTTGCATTTTGTGCTTATGGGAGCTAGGCTAAGGTCTGTTTTTGTTCATTCAAACGGAGGATATAACCTTGAAACTAAAAGCCCACTACAACGGTATCGACGTCGTCGCCACCGCCGACAGGTTTCTGGTTCAATTAGGTGACAGGTGGACCCTGCACACCGTGCCGCGTCGCCGTATCCTGATGCAGCACCTCCTCGCCGGGAGTGCTGTCACACTCCTAGGGGATATCTTCGCCCGGGTGCGCAACGATGCCGCCCAAGCGATTGACAGGGTGACATTCGAGAAGTCACCGATGGTCGCCGGCCCGTTCGCCCCGGCCAACTACCACACCCTCCCTGATGGGAGCCGGCACCTGTGCATCATGGTGGCTGGTGTCGCACAGTGGCATCACTGCCCGGAGCCATCGCGCCTTAACGTACTCATCGCGGAGACGGCAATCTTGTCACCCATTGTAGCGGCAGAGCGGGTCCTTTGCCGCCTCGATAGTGCGACACAGGACTACTATGCCAGGGTTCTTGACGCCATGGCGCCGAAAGCTGCCTGACGCCCAATCAAAACAATCGTCATAGGCCGACAGTCTCGCACCGCGAGACTGTCGGCCTACGACACCAAACCGCCCGTTACCGGCGGTTTATTGCTACCTCGACAATCCCCAGATTACGCACCTCATCCACACCTCTGCCTAGGGTGCGGGGTAATCTCGACCACGGTACAATGGTAATCACCTATGGCCACCGATCGCCCCAGCCTCAACCGTTCCCTGCGCACCCCACCCCACAACGTCGATGCCGAAAAGGCACTTCTTGGTGCCATTATCCTCAAGCCCGACACACTGCATGATGTCTCAGTCACTGTCTTTCCGGAAAGTTTTTTTGCCGATAAGCACCGCCTCATTTACGAAGCGATTACCGCCCTGTTCTCCCGGGGTAACCCGATTGACCTCGTGAGTGTCGTGAGTAAACTCAAAGACACGAGCAATCTCGACCGCGTTGGTGGTGCTGCGTACGTAACCGAGCTCATCGAGACCGTGCCGGCAGCGGGTAACGCTCTTTACTATGCTGAAGTGGTGCAGGGCAAGTCGGCACTGCGGTCGCTTATCCATGCTGCAGACGACATTGCTGAGATAGGCTACAGCGACCCCGAGAGTGTTGATGAAGCCCTCGACCAAGCCGAGAAAAAGATTTTTCACGCCACCCAATCCCCGACCGCCCAAAAATTTAAGACCATTGGATCATCACTTAAAGAGGCCTGGGAACGCTTTGAATACCTCAGTGCCAACCAAAACGAGCGCCGAGGGGTGCAGTCAGGATTTACCGCCCTCGACAACCTGCTCGCCGGTTTTCAAAAGTCCGACCTCATCATTCTAGCTGCTCGTCCGTCGATTGGTAAAACCACCTTTGCCCTCGACGTCGCCCGCAACGCAGCACTCAAGTTCGGCGCCTCTGTCGGAATCTTTTCGCTCGAAATGAGTGACCAACAGCTCGTTGACCGCATGCTTGCCGCCGAAGCCGGTGTAGACTCCTGGAAGTTACGCACGGGCAAACTCAGCAACGACCACGAGTTTGAGGCGGTGCAGCAGGCCATGGCCAAACTCTCGGAGGCCCAAATCCATATCGACGATCAGGCCGGCAATAACATCCTCAAGATGCGCTCAGCGGCGCGCCGACTCAAAAACGAGCACGGTCTCGACCTTGTTATCGTTGACTACCTCCAGCTCATGAGCCCGACTGCCACCAAGGCGAGCGACAGCATGGTCCAGCAGGTGACTGAGATTTCGCGCTCACTCAAGATCCTCGCCCGTGACCTCGAGGTACCCGTGATTGCCCTCTCCCAGCTCTCCCGTGCCGTCGAACAGCGTGGCGGAAAGCCTCGCTTGTCTGACCTGCGTGACTCTGGCTGCCTCACGGGCGACACCCTCATTCAACACGCCGAGACCGGTGCCCGGATCCCCATCAAAGATTTAGTAGGTCAGGTAAACGTTCCAATTGTTTCGATGGATAGCGCCTATACGCTGCGCCCCATGCTGGCCGCCAAAATTTTCTCAAGTGGCCAAAAACCGGTTTTCGAACTCACTTTGCAAAGTGGTCGGCGCATAAAGGCGTCTGGTAACCATCAGTTTCTCACCCTCCACGGCTGGCAACCACTCGATACCCTAACTGAAGGTGACCGGCTCGCATCACCACGCCTCCTCTCCGCCCCACACGCACCAAGTACCCTCTCCAAAGACGAACTTATCCTGCTTGCACACCTGCTTGGTGATGGGTGTGTCCTACCCCGCCAACCCATTCACTACACGAGCGCTGATCCAAAGAACCTTGAAGCGGTAGAGACGGCTGCCTGTGCACTGTTTGGGATTACCCCTCGTCGAGTAGCGCAAAAGAATTGGTGGCATTCGTACCTTCCCTCACCGTACCACCTCACCCACGGCAAACGTCATCCCATTTCATTGTGGTACGAGCAGCTAGGAATCAAGCCCGTTCGGTCGTACGAGAAGCGTGTGCCTGCAGCGGTTTTTGGCGGTGACAGTATGAGTATCCAACTCTTTCTCCACCACCTCTGGGCTACCGACGGAAATATTTCTTGGAAACACCTTAAGGGGAGAAAGAGTGGTGCGGCAATCTATTACGCTTCGACGAGCAGAGGTCTTGCCGACGATGTACAACATCTCCTCCTTCGCCTTGGCATTTGGAGTAGTGTGCGCACGAGCCTCAAAGCGGGCTATCGTCCTACATACCAGGTGCAGATACAAAGTGCGCCCGTACAACTCCGCTTCCTCGACCTCGTTGGCTGCTACGGTGCCCGCGGTGCTATTATCGCTGACCTGCGCGAAGCGTTTAAAGCAATTGCTTCCAACCCCAACACCGACACCCTTCCACGCGAAGTATGGGAATTAGTCGATAGCGAAAAAGCTAATGCCGGTGCAAGCTGGCGTGGTCTTGCTGCCTCCCTTGACGTCTCCTATAACGGCTCTGCCCTTAGAGCAAACGGGGTTTCGCGACCGCGTCTTGCCACGGTAGCTAAAGCCCTTAAGAGCGAACGACTTACCCACCTCGCCGAATCGGATGTGTACTGGGATGAAGTCGCAACTATAGTGCCACTCGGTACCGAAGAGGTGTATGACATCAGCGTTCCGGGTACCCACAACTTCGTTGCTGGAGATATCATCGTACATAATTCCATCGAGCAGGACGCCGACGTCGTCATGTTCATCCACCGTGAAGACAAGATGAACAAGGACAAGGAATCCGAACGCCCCAACATCGCCGAAATCCTCGTCGAGAAACACCGTAACGGCCCGGTCGGCAGCGCCGAACTCTACTTCGATGGCAAGCACGTGCGCTTCCTTAATCTCGATACCCACCACGCCACCGCCCCGGGTGCTGACGATTTTTAGACACACCACGAGCCGATGGGCTAGGTAGTCGCGCAATCTCCCGAGCGACAACAACGATGTCCGTTACAAGCGGAACAAAGCCATCCCGAGCGATACACGCTCGTCTTTGCAATCGCAGCGCCGCAATCCAGAGTTACGTTACCAAACCCGAGCATTGCTTCGCCTACCGGCTCGCAAGAACGATGGAGCGTTCCCCTGAAACAAACGTCGCCACTTTTACATTCTTCATTTCCTCATTCTTCATTTATAATGCAAGGCCATGACCACCCTCGATAAACTCATCGCGCACTTTGAGCGCTTCCCCGGCATCGGTGCCCGGCAGGCCAAGCGTTTTGCCTTTCATCTCCTTCGTCAAGACGCGAGCCACATTGCTGAACTCTCCGCCCTCATCGCCGACCTCCCTGCCGTCATGACCGAGTGCGAGAGTTGTGCGCGCTACTTTGCCCGAAACGGCCACGGTACCCTTTGCACGATTTGTGCGGCCGCAAACCGTGACCGCAGCCAACTTCTCGTAGTCGAACAAGACAGTGACATCCAGCCAGTGGAGCGTAGCGGTTACGAAGGACTCTACTTTGTTCTTGGTGGCACCGTTCCCCTGCTCCATCAGGAGGAAGGTCGCAAGGTCCGGGGGCCACGTCTTAAGGAACTGGTGACCAGTAGACTATCCGAGGGCTTAAGCGAAATCATCCTCGGCTTTGCGGTCAATCCTGACGGCGAGAACACCGCCCGCTATGTGGAGACCCTCCTCGCCCCTGTCCTCTCCGGCAGCAGTGCCAAAATCAGCCACCTTGGACGTGGGCTCTCGACTGGCAGTGAACTCGAGTACGCCGACCCCGAAACCATCAAGAGCGCCCTCAAAAATCGCGATTGATTTTCATGGACAAGCAAAAACGGCCCTAGAGGGGCCGTTTTTGCATTCTTACAGAAATTAGAGACTCTCAATCTTTACCTCTGCGTAGTGCTGGCGGTGGCCAATACGACGGTCACGGTTACTCTTGGCCTTGTAGCGGACAATGGTGAGCTTAGGGCCCTTCTTCTCGCCGAGGTAGGTAGCCTTAACCTTGGTACCGGTAGTTGGGGTACCAACCTTCGCACTCGAGCCGTCGTCAGAGAGAAGCACCTGATCGAACTCAATTTTGTCTCCCGCCTGGTGCTCACCGAGAAGTTCGACCTTAAGCACATCGCCTGCGGCCACGACATACTGCTTGCCACCAGTTGCAATCACCGCAAAGGCGCCGTCTTTTGTCTTTTTCGTAGTTGCCATAATGTGGGGTATTCTACAAGAAACTACCGTTTTTGCAAGCCCAGGGCCACGCTCGCCCCCCCCTCACGTCTAGGTGGTGATTGGGGGGTGAGCGAAAGAAGATGGCGATTGTGGCACCGCGGATGTACATTCATGCTTGGTGTCACTATGCGCAAGGTAGAGGCACCACCGTCGTCTTGACGCGTAGGTGCATCCATAAAAACATGACACATGCGGTCAGTGCGGAAATCTCTCTAGACACTGGACCGTGGAGGTAAACAAATGGATATGACTCCTCAAAGGTCGCGCGGTAGCGACAAACACCTGACATGTGCATGTGGGGTCGGCCGCCGCACCTGAGATGCTGCCAAGAAGCTGCACTGTCCAAAATACACCCCTTACTACGGTGCGGACAAGTGCCAACCCCCTACCGGCAGATCACTGTTGAAAGGAGCGGTTTGTCTGCCCATATCGAAAGCCCTTCACCCACGGGGAAGGCAACCGCAGTGAACTTCCGGCCTCGGCCAAGGATCCCTCACTGCGGTTTTTACTTTTTATATACTCCTACTCCTCATCCCCGCGGGCTGGCTTATCAAGCGCGAGCGCCTCGATACCAGCCGACTCGCCAGTAATCTTGAGCACATCCTTATCTACCTTTGCCAACTCTTTATACCCCGCGTTGTAGTGATTGATACTCGTCGCG